>JAFYPT010000051.1 GCA_017547425.1 Ruminiclostridium sp. | reverse complement strand
GTCCACTACCTGGGACGAGAGTACTACTTCCACCGCCGCTGGGCAGAGAGCGAAGCCATGCTGAAACGGCACCTGGCTCTGCCCACGTCCACTTGGGCGGATGAGCGGTGCGCTTCTATGCGGCTGCTGGCCAAGGTATGTCTAGCTCAGAACCGCACCCAGGAGGCGGAACAATGGCTCTTTCGGGCGGTGGGGGAGGCTCCCAATCTACGGGAGCCCTGGATGGACCTGGCCACTCTGGCTTACCAGAAGGGGGACTGGGAGGGCGTTTTGTGGCTTGCGGGCCGGTTGCTGGCCATCACCAACCGGCCTGTGACTTACATCACCGAGCCCTATGCCTGGGGGGAAGGCCCCTGGGATCTGGCCAGCCTGGGATATTATCACACCGGGCAGTACGAAAAGGCGGTGGAGGCCGCCGAGAAGGCCCTGTCCTTTGCCCTGGAGGATGCACGGATTCAGGGGAATCTTGCCATTATGAAAAAGGCTCCCTCCCCGAGGGAGCTGGCAGTGCGAAGCACTGACTGAGGGAGTGGTCCTGGCAGGATGGAACTCCCTCCGTCTCGCCTGCGGCGAGCCACCTCCCTCTAAGAGGGAGGCTGGAAAAATGCAAAAAGAGACCGTTCCGATTTTGGAACGGTCTCTTACGATGCAAAGGTAAATTAGAACTCAGCAGAGCCGACAGTTCTGGGATGAGGCAGATTCCCCATGGGTCAGGCCCCATGGGGGCCCCAGAGGGGATTTAACATGCTCGGGGCAAGTGAATTGCCCCTGCGCCAAGGTTTTGCCGTTGGCAAAACGCTTGTCCGGCGCAAGCGCCGCCCCATCTCCGATGGGGGCCGTTCTGCCACAAAAGGCATCAGCCCGGTTCCAACAAATTTGTTTCTTAGAACTCTGCGGAACCCACAGTACGGGGATGAGGCAGAACGTCGCGGATGTTGGAGATACCGGTCAGGTACATGACCATACGCTCGAAGCCCAGGCCGAAACCAGCGTGCTTGCAGGAGCCGTAGCGGCGCAGGTCCAGGTAGGCGGAGTAGTCTTCCACATTCATGCCCATTTCCTTGATGCGGGCTTCCAGAATGTCCAGACGCTCCTCACGCTGGGAACCGCCGATGATCTCGCCGATGCCGGGAACCAGGCAGTCGGTGGCGGCGACGGTCTTGCCGTCGTCGTTCAGGCGCATGTAGAAGGCCTTGATGTCCTTGGGGTAGTTGGTCACGAAGACGGGGCGCTTGAAGACCTGCTCGGTCAGATAGCGCTCGTGCTCGGTCTGCAGGTCCACGCCCCACTCCACCTTGAAGTCGAACTTGTCGTTGTTCTTCTTCAGGATCTCCACGGCCTCGGTGTAGGTGACACGGCCGAACTCGGAGGAAGCCACGTGCTGCAGACGCTCCAGCAGGCCCTTGTCCACGAAGGAGTTGAAGAACTGCATCTCCTGGGGGCAGCGCTCCAGGACGGTGTTGATGACGTACTTGATCATGGCCTCTGCCACGTTCATGTCGCCTTCCAGGTCGCAGAAGGCCATCTCGGGCTCGATCATCCAGAACTCAGCGGCGTGGCGCTGGGTGTTGGAGTTCTCTGCGCGGAAGGTGGGGCCGAAGGTGTAGATGTTGCCGAAAGCCATGGCGAAGTTCTCGCCGTTCAGCTGGCCGGAAACGGTCAGGCTGACGGGCTTGCCGAAGAAGTCCTGGCTGTAATCGATCTGGCCGTCCTCGGTGCGGGGCATGTTCTCGGGGTCCATGGTGGTGACACGGAACATCTCGCCTGCGCCTTCGCAGTCAGAGCCGGTGATGATGGGGGTGTGGACGTACACGAAGCCGTTCTGCTGGAAGAACTCGTGGATGGCGAAAGCGGCCACGGAGCGGACACGGAAGGCTGCGTTGAACAGGTTGGTACGGGGGCGCAGGTGAGCCACGGAGCGCAGGAACTCCACGCTGTGGCGCTTCTTCTGCAGGGGGTACTCGGGGGCGGAGGGGCCTTCCACCTCGATGGAGGAAGCCTTGATCTCCAGGGGCTGCTTGGCGCCGGGAGTCAGGACCACGTTGCCCTTGACGATGAGAGCGGCACCCACGTTCTGGGAGGCGATCTCCTTGTAGTTGGCCAGAGACTCGGCGTCCATGACGATCTGGATGCTCTTGAAGCAGGAGCCGTCGTTGAGTTCGATGAAGCCGAAGTTCTTCATGTCACGGCTGGTACGGACCCAGCCGCAGACGGTCACTTCCTGACCGCCGTACTGTTCCATGTCCGCAAAAAGGCGGGCGATCTCAGTGCGCTGCATAATATTCAAGTCCTTTCAAGGATAGTGATAACGTTGGGTAACAATGTATTATATCTCCCTGGGAAGGGGATTGCAACCCCCAAAGGGGTCACATCCGCTGGGTGACGGGGATGTATTTCTGGTTTGCCTTGGCGGTGATGTGCTGGGGGGTGATCTTCACCAGGGCGGTCTTGGCCTGCTTGCTCTGGATATACTTGGCCTTGATCTCGGGGGAGACCTCCCCCAGGTCATCCACCAGGGCGGCCAGCAGGATCCGTTTTTCCTTCTGGTCGTCCACCAGGGCAGCCCGGCCAAAGACCACGGTGCTCTTGTAGACGGTGGTGATCTGACTGGGGATCAGATCGTGCTGGGCCACCACGGTAAAGCACACCCGTTCATCCCGGGCGATGGCGTCCAGCTTGTGGCCCTCCTGGGCGCAGTGGAGATAGATCTCGCCGTTTCGGATGAAGTAGTTCATGGGAACGGCATAGGGCCAACCCTCGTCGCCGGTGACGGCCAGGATGCCGTAGTCATTGTCCTTCAGGATGGCCCAGGCTTCCTCCAGGGAGAGCTGCCGGTCCTGCCGGCGCATGGGGCGGTGTTCCATGGGACCTCCTTACTGACGGGAGACAATGTCGCCGTGCTCGATGTGGTAGGCGATGCGCTGCATGATCATCATGAGGGCCACGGTGTTCTTACCGCCCTCGGGGATGATGAGGTCGGCGTACCGCTTGGAGGGTTCCACGAACTGCTCGTGCATGGGCTTGACGGTCTTCAGGTACTGCTCCATGACGGTGTCCAGGGTGCGGCCGCGCTCGGTGACGTCCCGGTGGATGCGGCGGAGGATGCGCACGTCGGCGTCGGTGTCCACGAAGAGCTTGATGTCCAGCAGGTCCCGCAGGGCCTTGTTGTCAAAGATGAGGATGCCCTCCACCAGGATGACCTTGTTGGGGGCGATCTCCTGGGTCTGTTCCAGACGGTCGTGGACGGTGTAGTCGTAGACGGGGACCTGGACGGTCTTGCCGGCCTTCAGGTTCTCCAGGTCCTGGATCATCCGGTCGGTGTCAAAGGCGGCGGGGTGGTCGTAGTTCAGGGCCCGGCGCTCCTCCAGGGATAGGTCGTGGTGCTCGGCGTAGTAGCTGTCGTGGGCCAGCACGCTGATATCCTCGCCGAACTGTTCCTTCAGTCGGTCCACCAGGGTGGTCTTGCCGGAGCCAGTGCCGCCGGCGATGCCGATAATTAAGGGTTTCATAGTGTTCCTCCTAAAATACATTGGTTAGAAGGGGAGGCTTCTCCCTGGGGAGAAGCTGTCACCGGAGGTGACGGATGAGGGGGCTTTGCCCTTACTCGTCGTCCTCGTTGTTCTTCTCGTTGAACTCGGTCAGCACCAGCTGGGGGTTGTGGTCAGAGACCCACTTGATGGACCAGAAGGAGGAGAAGAGCAGCAGCTTGTTGCCCTTGTAGTCCTCCACCAGCTTGGTGTCGTTGCCCAGGACCAGGTCGGTCTCGTGGAACTCCTCGGGCTCCTTGATCCAGCGCATGTACTCATAGGGCAGGGTGTCCATGCGGATCTCTACGTTGTACTCGCTGCGCAGACGATACTGGAACACGTCGAACTGCAGGGTGCCAACGACGCCCACGATGACTTCTTCCATGCCGGTGTAGGGGATCTTGAAGATCTGGATGGCGCCTTCCAGGGCGATCTGCTCGGCACCCTTCAGGAACTGCTTGCGCTTCATGGTGTCCACGGGGCGGACACGGGCGAAGTGTTCGGGGGCGAAGGTGGGGATGGGGTCAAAGCGGAATTTCTTGCCGGGGGCGCACAGGGTGTCGCCGATGGAGAAGATGCCGGGGTCGAAGACACCGATGATGTCGCCGGCGTAGGCTTCCTCGATGATCTCACGCTCGGCAGCCATCAGCTGCTGGGGGCGGGAGAGCTTCAGCTTCTTCTTGCCCTGGACGTGGTACACGTCCTTGTCGGCGTCGAAGCGGCCGGAGCACACACGCATGAAGGCGATGCGGTCACGGTGGGCCTTGTTCATGTTGGCCTGGATCTTAAAGACGAAGGCGGAGAAGTTGTCGTCCATGGAGTCGATCTCCTCGCCCCGAGCGGTGCGGGACAGGGGAGGGGTGGTCATCCGCAGGAAGTCTTCCAGGAAGGGCTCGATGCCGAAGGTGGTCAGCGCAGAGCCGAAGAAGACGGGGGAGAGCTTGCCGTGGCGGACACGGTCCAGGTCGAAGTCGGAGGAAGCGCCGTCCAGCAGTTCGATTTCGTCCAGCAGCTGGTCACGCTTGGCCTGACCCAGCATGTCCACCAGGACGGGGTCGTCCAGGTCGATCTGGGTGGTGCCGGCCTTCTTGGCGTTGGTGTTGGAGGAGAAGTGGATGATCTCCTTCTTGTTTCGGTCATACACGCCCAGGAACTCCTTGCCGGAGCCGATGGGCCAGTTGACGGGATAGGTTTCAATGCCCAGTTCCTTCTCCAGCTCTTCCAGCAGCTCGAAGGGGTCACGGGTCTCACGGTCCATCTTGTTGATGAAGGTGAAGATGGGGATGTCACGCATGGCGCAGACCTTGAACAGCTTGCGGGTCTGGGCCTCAACGCCCTTGGCACCGTCGATGACCATGACGGCGGAGTCGGCAGCCATCAGGGTGCGGTAGGTGTCTTCGGAGAAGTCCTGGTGACCGGGGGTGTCCAGAATGTTGATGCAGAAGCCGTCATACTGGAACTGCAGGACGGAAGAGGTGACCGAGATACCACGCTGCTTTTCGATCTCCATCCAGTCGGAGACGGCGGCGCGGGAGTTCTTCTTGCCCTTGACCTGACCGGCCTGGGCGATGGCTCCACCGTAGAGCAGGAACTTTTCGGTCAGGGTGGTCTTACCGGCGTCGGGGTGGGAGATGATGGCGAACGTCCGGCGTCGCTTGATTTCAGATTCGTATTTAGACAAAGGGTAGTCCTCCTTTGAGTAATGTACATGATTTAACATAATATTCTACCATGGCAAGGCGGAAATCGCAAGAGAAATGGCCCTTCAGTCCTTTACTTTTTCCCTGATTTTCTGCATAATAGGGCAGGAACAAATTCGAGAGGAGTGGTGGTATGAGCACACGGCGAGGGTACGCCTATCTGGTCATCGCCTTTTTCTTCTGGGGCAGTCTTTACGTGGTCAACAAATATGTAATGGACTACGTACCGCCCCTGACCCTGCACGTGTTTCGGCAGATCATCGCCCTGGTGGTTTTAGGACTTATGGCCCGGCACAAGGGCTGGGCGAAGGTCCCCAGAAAACATCTGCCTTATATCCTGGCCATGGGCCCCCTGGCCTATTTTGTGGCCCCGGGGATGCAGAACATGGCTACCAACCTGATGAACGCCTCGGTGGCCTCCCTGCTGAACACCATGAATCCCCTGTTCATCTGCCTCTTCGCCGTCCTCTTTTTAAAGGAAGAGATGACCAGGCGGAAGACCGCCGGTGTCCTCCTGTCCTTCCTGGGCGTGGCGGTGGTCCTTGGGATCACCACCGAGGGAGGAGTCAGCCTCCTGGGCTTTTTCTTTGCCCTTTTGTCTGTGTTGGGCTGGTCCGGCGGCACCATTATTATCCGCAAGCTGTCCGGAGGACAGTATTCCAGTGAGCAGAT
>JAFYPT010000050.1 GCA_017547425.1 Ruminiclostridium sp. | reverse complement strand
ATATAATTGAGTAACGAACACCGGAGTCGAGATTATTTCGACTCCGGTGTTTTCGTGTAAAGAGGAGTGTGGAAAAAACGGAATTGAAACATGAAGTCCTGTGTGTTATAATATTTTCGTCAATATATAAAGGAGGGATTCACCATGAAACGTTTGCTTGCTGTGATTCTTGCTCTGGTGATGGGCTTGCTGCCCGTGTCCTCTCTGGCTGTGGAATTGCCGGGAATTGATGGGGACTTCACTTTTAGCAGGGAAGACCTGGAAGAGATGTTCAATCCCGATCAGTACAAAGATCTCTGGGGAGAACTGGAAAATGTTTGGGGAGATAAAGAAGGTTCCGGGGATGACTTGGAAAATATCCTGGGAGACCTGAAAAATCCTTGGGAGGATGCAGAGGATTCCTGGGAAGGTCCTGAGATCTCCGTAGAAGACATTATGAATCTCTGGGATCTCTATGAAGACCTGGATCCCACCAGATGGTACTGGAACGCTGTGGAGTTCTGCCTGGAAAGTGGCCTGATGCAGGGGCTGGAAATGGGTATGTTCGGCCCGGATGAGACCACCACCCGCGCTCAGCTGGTGACCATCCTGTGGCGTCTGGATGGAAGCCCCTACCAGACCGGCTGTGCTGACCTGCCCTTCGAAGATGTGAAGGCCAATGCCTGGTATGCTCAGGCGGTTTGCTGGGCATACGAGAATGAGATCGCTGCGGGTCATAGCGAAACGGGGTTTGCCCCCAATGAACCTATTACTCGTGAGCAGTTGGTGACCATGCTCTATCGGTATGCTGTGGAGAATGGTTTTGATGTAGCCAGTGGTTTGATCAATTATGAAGTTACGAATATAAATGAGTGGATTGGTAGTTTGTTTGGTGGCTCCCAGGGTGGGCAAAATAAGAGCAAGTACAAGGACTTTAATGAAATCAGCGATTGGGCTGTCACTCCTATGAAGTGGGCGGTGGGTGCTAAGATCATCAGCGGCACCGACTCGACCCACCTCTCTCCCAAGGAGTATGCTACCCGCGCGCAGATTGCTACGGTCTTCTATAACTTCTGCAACGTTGTAGTAGACGAGATCGAGTAAAGAACAAACCCCGGAGCGGATTATATCGGCTCTGGGGTTTTCCTGTTTTGGGATAGACGTTTGAAATGCAAAAGAAAAAGCACTTGCAGTTGCAAGTGCTTTTTTGGCGGAGAAGGAGGGATTTGAACCCTCGAGACCCTTTTGGGGCCTACACGATTTCCAATCGTGCGCGCTCGGCCGGACTACGCGACTTCTCCATCGAATATTCTATTTTGCTGTCTCACAGACAACGTTAGCTATTATAGCAGGAATTAAAAAAAAGTCAAGCCCTAATTCATGGGATTGCGAGATAAATTTGCGGACGAGGGATGTGGGAGTAATAGTGAAGAGTGAAGAATGAATAGTGAAAAGGCAAGGTTCTGACGAACCTTGCCTTTTTGGCGGAGAAGGAGGGATTTGAACCCTCGAGACCCTTTTGGGGCCTACACGATTTCCAATCGTGCGCGCTCGGCCGGACTACGCGACTTCTCCATAAAAATATTCAGTTTCTCTGTCTCGCAGACAACAATGTTATTATAGCAAGTCTTTGGGAAAAGTCAAGCATAAATTTCAAAAAAAGCAAAATTTTTCACGATACAGGCTAAATGCAAAGAGCGGCCCATCGGGCCGCTCTTTGCATCACTACAGAGAAAGAAGAGATATGGAGAGTAAAGAAAATCACAGATAGAAATTATGTCCGCCAATGGTGCAGAAGTAGGTCCGTGCCCGGTCTGCCCAGGAATACATGGTGGTCACGTTGAAGTAGAGGCAGTCGTCTGCTTCCTTCACGCCATCCAGGCAGAGCTTGGCCGCCACGATGCTGTCCTTGTCGGGGTCACGGTAGATGGTGCCGTTGGCCACGGGGGAGAACTGGTTCTTCTGGAAAATGACCTCTTCCACGGTGTTGGGGAAGGTGGGGTCAGCCACCCGGTTCAGGATGACCGTGCCCACGGCGATCCGCCCCTTCATGGGCTGGTTGCCCGACTCAGCAAAGATGGCGTGGGAGAGCCAGTAGAGGTCCTCTTCGTTGTAGGTGCGGGCTGTGACCGCAGGTGCCACCTGTTTCAGGACGATGTCCTCCTCCTGGCCGATTCCCTGGATGGTGCAGCCCAAGGCTTCCGCCAGGACCTCCAGGGGCAGATAGATCTCCCCGTTCTGGGCAATGACCCCTTCGGGCACATAGAGATACCGGTCGTTCACCAGCATGTAGCAGTCATACTCCATGGCGTGGAGGGAGAGCTCCGAGGAGGTGGCGGTCAGGTGACCGTCTTGGGTGGTGAGGGAGACGTTGGGGTACAGGACCTCCAGAATGGGACCGGCCTCGGCATAGATGACGCCGTTCACCATGATCCGGTCGGTCAGGTGGCCGATGGAGGTGCCGTTGACGGTGATGTCCGGTGCGGTACGAAGGTTCCCGTTGGTGGGGGCGGCGGAGAGAACGGGGATCACATCCATGTAATCGGTGTATGTGGGTTCCTGGCTCTGGGTAAAGATATACCCGCCGCCGGAAGCCGACGTACTCAGACCGGAATCGAAGGAGGAACGTTCTGCGGCGAATGCTTGCAGGCAAAGCACCAGCAGAAGCGCAGACAATACAGTCGCGCTGGGCAGGTGTTTCTTCATGATTCAATCGACTCCTGTTTCTGATTATTTGTATTTGTAACCGCATTGTAACATAATTGTAAGAAAAAATCAAGAAAAATGCAGAAAAAACGTAAAAACAGGGGAGAAAATGACAAATTGGAGTCAAAACAACAACAAAGAGTGGGAGAATGACGAAGGCACCCACAACATGTAGACATGCCATGGGTGCCAGATATCCTGCATAAAGATACAATTTTGAAAAAAGTTAGGCTTGGTCCAGCTTGCTGTAGGCCTTGGCCACGAAACGCTCGTTCTGGATGATTGCCCGCTCATGGATGCCTTCGCCGATGGGGCCCTTGGCGTCCCAGGCAGTGACCTTGTAGACCAGCTTCCGGCCTTCCACGGTGGT
>JAFYPT010000049.1 GCA_017547425.1 Ruminiclostridium sp. | reverse complement strand
CGAGGTCATCAACAAGGCTACCCGCTGCAACCGCAAGCTGGTCCAGGAGCTGGGCCGTGAGCCCACCGTGGAGGAGATCGCCAAGGAGCTGAACCTGCCCGTGGAGAAGATCATCGAGGCAAACCGCACCGCTGCCGATACCCTGTCTCTGGATACCCCCGTGGGTGACGAAGAGGATACCTCCATCGGTTCCTTCGTGGAGGACGAGCGTACTCCCGGCCCCGCCGATGCCACCTCCAATGCCCTGCTGGCCGAGGCCCTGAAGGAAATTCTGGATACCCTGACCGAGCGTGAGGCCGATGTGCTGCGTATGCGCTTCGGTATGTACGACGGCCGTACCCACACCCTGGAGGAAGTGGGTCAGATCTTCGGCGTTACCCGTGAGCGTATCCGCCAGATCGAGAACAAGGCCATCCGCAAGCTGCGCCATCCCAGCCGCGCAAAGAAGATCAGAGACTTCTACTGCTAATCGAAGAGAAAGCACCGCCAATGGCGGTGCTTCTTTTTGCTTTGCGGTATTTCTATTGTAGGGGCGGCCATTGGCCGTCCGTGCAGAAGGCAGTACGAATTCGCATCGGGCTTCGGCGAATTCGCAGACAGTACCGCGCGGACGAGCGATGCTCGCCCCTACATAGGTAATGTAGGAATCCGGCCGTCGGGGATGCCGACCCCTACGCCTGCCCGTTACCCAAATTCTCCCCATCACAAAAATTTAAGAAAATTGGGGGCAGACAACTGGACTTGTCTGTGCTATAATAATAAAACCTATAACTTCTATCGCTAGGAGGCGGTTTCCTTTGAAATATTGGGCAGGTTATGTGACTGCCGCGATCCTGGGCGCCATTGCGTGGGCCCTGGGCCGGCTGGCAGACCGTTATTCCACTCTGGTGGATATGGTCTATCCCTATGTTACCCGTACCGTGCAGGACGTGCTGGCGCAGTGGAGCAGCAGCGTTCCCTTCTGTCTGTGGCAGGTGGCGCTGATGCTGCTGATCATCGGCATCGTGGCGGTGCTGGGTATGGTCATCGTGCTGCACTGGAATCCCATCCGGTTCTTCGGCTGGGTCCTGGCTGCGGCAAGCTTCCTGTACCTGGGCAATACCCTGGTCTACGGCCTGAACTACTACGCAGGCTCCATTGCCACCGACATCCGTATGCAGGTCTATCAGTACACTGTGGATGAGCTGACCGATGCGGCGGAGTATTACCGTGACGAGGCCAACAAGCTGGCATCCCAGATGCCCCGTGATGATCAGGGCGATCTGGTCTATTCCGATTTCGAGACCCTGACCCAGCAGGCGGGCTCCGGCTTCGAGAAGCTGGTCCGGGAGCGTTCCTTCTCCGTCATGGGCGGCAGCAACATCCCCGTCAAGCAGCTGGGCTGGTCCGGCATGTACACCGCCATGGGCACCACCGGCGTCACCGTGGGCCTGACCGGCGAAGCCGCCGTCAACCCCAACATCCCCGCCGTCAGCATGCCCTTCACCATCTGCCGTGAGATGGCCCACCGCAAGTGTATCGCCACCGAGGGCGATTCCAACTTCGCCGCTTTCCTGGCCTGCCAGGCAAACGAGAGCCTGGAGTTCCAGTACTCCGCTTACTACATGGCCTACCGCTACTGCCAGATGGCTCTGACCAACGCCAAGAGCAACGAGGCAAAGGTCGCCGCCGAGACTCTGGCCGAGGGCGAGAGCGACTACCTGCGCCACGATATGGAGGCTTACGCCCGTTTCTTCAAGCGCAGCATGGACGAGAAGGCCAGCCAGCTGGCCAACACCGTCAACGATACCTACCTGAAGGTCAGCGGCGACAAGGACGGTGTGGATTCCTACAATTCCGTCAGCGACCTGCTGGTCAGCTGGCATTATCAGGAGGTCATCCTGCCCACCATCACCGATGAGGAAGTGGCCTTTGACCCCAAGGATGAGACCCAGGTGGACCTGACCACGACCCAGGTTCCCCCCGAGACTGAGGAGGTAACCGAAGGTGAATGAGATGAAACTGACCCTGGAGCAGGGCCTGCCTGAACTGGGCCTGGAACTGCCCGAGGAGATCAAGGACCGGCTGTGCGACTTCGGCGCCGCCATGGTCAAGCAGAATGAGGTCATGAACCTCACCGCCATCACCGAGCCCGCCCCCGTGGCGAAGCTCCATCTGCTGGACTCCCTGACGGTGCTGTGCTGTGCCGACCTGAAGGGCAAGCAGATCATCGACGTTGGCTGCGGCGCCGGTTTCCCCGGTGTTCCCCTGGCCATCGCCTGCCCCGAGGCGAAGATCACCCTGCTGGACTCCCTGGCCAAGCGCATGAACTGGTTGGATACCATCCTGCCCCAGCTGGGCGTCACCAATGCCCGGACCATCACCGCCCGCGCTGAGGAGGCCGTTGCCACCCGCCGGGAGAAGTTCGATTTCGCCACCTCCCGTGCCGTGGCCCGTCTGAACATCCTGCTGGAGCTCACCGCTCCCTACGTCCGTGTGGGCGGCAAGGTGCTGGCCATGAAGGGCTCCGCCGCCCGGGAAGAGCTGGAGGAATCCAGAAACGCCATCAAGCGCCTGGGCCTGAAGCTGGAGGAAGTCCACGAGTTCCAGATCGACGGCGCCAGCCACAGCGTCATCGTCCTGAAGAAGGTGGCCCCCACCCCGCCCCAGTACCCCAGACGATACGCCAAGATCAAGCAGTCCCCCCTGTAAAGAATCATCCCGAACGCCACCCGGCGTTCGGGATTTTTTTATACCATCTGGCGCGGGAGCGCCCAAAGCCTCCCTTGCCTAAAGGGGGCCGAGGGTGCTCCCGCACCGGTGTGATATCAGGTCATTGCGTTGCAAACAATTCCTCCAGCGTACCGAACCGATAGCCCATCTCTTTCCATTTGGTCAGGAGCTCATCGAGGATCTCCGCGTTGGTCTGCGACGTGGAATGGAGCAGGATCACGGCGCCGTTGTGGGTCCTTGGAATGAGCTTCCCAAAGGCCTGCTCCCGGGTGGGCTGGGTGTCCTGCCAGTCCACGTAGGCAAGGCTCCAGAACACGGTGCGGTAGCCCATGGCCTGGGCCTGTTTGAGATTTTCCTCGCTGTAGACCCCCTGGGGCGGGCGGTAGAATTTCGCCAGTTCCTGCCCGGTGACGTCCCGGTACAGCACCTCCAGGTCCCGCAGCTCCTGCTCGAAATCCGTCCCGGTGCGGGTGCTCATGTCCGGGTGGTGCATGGTGTGGTTGGCCACGGTGTGGCCCTCGGCGGCCATCCGGCGGACCAGATCGGCGTTGGTCTGCATGTAGTGGCCCACCAGAAAGAAGGCGGCCTTTACGTCATGCTTTGCCAGCGTGTCCAGAATTTGGGCGGTGCAGCCATTCTCGTACCCGGCGTCAAAGGTCAGGTACAGCACCGGCTGGGTGCTGTCTCCCACGTAGGCTGCCCCCAGTCCCGCCAGGGATTTTGCATCCAGCGGCCCCGATGGCGGTGCCCCCTCGGTCTGGTAGCTCAGACCCCAGCTGCCCGTTTCAATGACCGCATTCCGCAGGATGCCCACTCCCAAAATCAGCGCCAGCAGTACCGCCCCGATGGCGATGGCAATGTCTCTTCGTCTCATAAAAACATCCCCTCCCGCTTGAGCTTACGCGGGAGGGGGCGGGTTCATTCCAGCTGACGGAAGTCCTCGATGATTTGTGCCAGGTGGGCGGCGAAGGACAGGGGCAGTCCCTCGATGCTCAGCCGGGGCACATCATCCAGACCCAGCAGGTAGTCGGTGGTGACGTTGAAGACGTTGGCCAGGCCCACCAGCATGTCGATGGAGGGCTGGATATTCTCGTTTTCCCAGTTGGAAATGGTCTGCTTCGTGACCTCCATCCGGGTGGCCAGCTCCACCTGACTCAGGCCGAATTCCTTCCGGAGCTCCTTGATTCGTGTTCCGAGCATGTTTTAACCTCTCTTTGGCTTAAAATCACAATACTATTGTAACGTATAACTGGATTTATAGTAAATACTAAAGTATTGCAATATTGGACAGTGGCCAAATGGCCCTTTTTGCCGGGGGAGAGGGTGAAAAAAGGCGGTGGGCCGAAGCCCACCGCCGGGGATGCTGGGTTGTCAGTCGTCGATCTCGTAGGAGAGGATCTTACCGCTCTCGCCGTGGATTTCGTAGGTGTATTCCTTGCTGCCCTTGTGGAACTCCACCTCGTAGACGGGGATGCCGTCGTCCTTGTCGTACTCGACCTGGATGCCGGAGACTTCGTCAGCGGAGAAGCCTGCGTGCTTCAGGGCGATGGACTTGGCCTTGCTCTTGCCGATCAGTTCGGTTTCCTGGGGCTGGGTCTCCTTGGGCTGGGTCTCGATGGGATCGTACTCCTTGTCGTGCTCCAGGACCTTGCCGGAGTAGGCGCCGATGGTGTACTCGTACTCGTAGTCGCCTGCGCGGAAGTCGACTTCGTACTCCTTGTCTTCCTTGTCGTACTGGATGACCACGTTGGTGGCCTTGCTCTCGGAGATACCTGCATGCTTCAGGGCGATGGACTTGGCCTTGTCTTTGCCGATGGGCTCATTTGCCTTGGGCTGGGTTTCCTCAGGCTGAGTCTCCTTGGGCTTGGTCTCCACGGGATCGTACTCCTTGTCATGCTCCAGGACCTTGCCGGAGTAGGCGCCGATGGTGTAGTCGTACTCGTAGTCGCCTGCGCGGAAGTCGACCTCGTACTCCTTGTCTTCCTTATCGTACTCGACTTTGGTGAAGGTGGCCTTGCTCTCGGAGATACCTGCATGCTTCAGGGCGATGGACTTGGCCTTCTCCTTGCCGATGAGGGTCTTGGCAGCTTCGGTGGCCTTGGTGGCCTGGGTTGCCTTTTCGGTTGCCTTGGTGGAGGACTTCTCGGTGGCTGCGGGCTTGGTCTCGGCGGGGCCGTCGTACTCCTTCTCGTGCTTCAGGACCTTGCCGGTGGTCACGTGGATGGAGTAGTCATATTCGTAGTTATTGTAGCGGAACTCCACATCGTACTCGCCGTCTTCCTTGTCGTACTCGACCTGGGTTGCGGTGGCCTTCTCGGCAGCGATGCCTGCGTGCTCCAGAGCGATCTGCAGGGCCTTGTCCTTGCCGATGGGGGTGGGCTCATCCTTGGGAGCCTCGGTGGGAGCTTCGGTGGGAGCCTCAGTGGGGGCTTCGGTCTGTTCTTCGACGACTGCCTCGGTGGGATCAGCGGCGGGCTGGACATCGATGGTTCGCGCCTCCATAGGTTCATTGGCCGCAGCGGAAGCGGCGCAGCCGGTGGTCAGGAGCAGTGCGAAGATCAGGGTGAAGATAGCGATGGTCTTTTTCATGGTAGTCGTCTCCTTTCAGACTATTTTAGGTTGGTTAAAAAATCGCCGGTTCCCGCCTTGGGAACCGGCGGAATTTACTCGTCGGATATTCGGTTGACTCAGTCCCAGACTTCCATGACCTTGCCGCAGCACCGGGGAATGACCTCCCCTGCTTTGACGTGCAGGACTTTGTGGCAGATGGGACAGTAGACGTCACATTCTTTCTCCGCCCGGACCACGGTGCCGGGGAAGGATTTTAGTTCGAATTCCATTTTGAAGATTACTTGAAGTAACGCTTCAGCAGGCCTTCCAGACCACGGCCGTGGCGGGCCTCGTCACGAGCCATCTCGTGGACGGTGTCGTGGATCGCGTCCAGACCGTTCTTCTT
>JAFYPT010000048.1 GCA_017547425.1 Ruminiclostridium sp. | reverse complement strand
GAGGGAACGCAATATGAATAAAACCTTACTGTATAACTGCCGTGCCCTCCTCATGGACGAGGCCGGCACCCTCCTGGACAACGCCTATGTGGCCGTGGAAGGGGAGACCATCTCCTCCGTGGGCACCGAGCGTCCCCAGGGGACCTTTGACCAGGAAATCGACTGCAAGGGCAACGTCCTGATGCCCGGTCTGGTGAACGCCCACACCCATGTGCCCATGACCTTCCTGCGGGGCTACGGCGGCGGCTGTGACCTGCAGACCTGGCTCCACCAGTGGATCTTCCCCGCCGAGGCCAAGCTGGACGACCGGGCCGTGGCCGCCTGCGCCGGTCTGGGTCTGGCCGAGATGATCGCCTCTGGCGTCACCTGCATTGCCGACATGTATATGTTCACCGGCACCATCGCCCAGCAGGTCATGGAGGCTGGTATCAGCGCCAACCTGTCCTGCGGCGGCGTGTACTTCGGTGACCCTGCCGATTTCAGCCCCGCCACCTGCAACGACTGCTACAACCAGGAGAAGCTCACCGACCTGTGGCACGGTGCCGGCAACGGCCAGATCCTGGTGGATGCCTCCATCCACGGCGAGTACACCTCCAACCAGCCCCTGTGGCAGTGGATGGCTGACTATGCCCAGAAAAAGGGTCTGGGTATGCACGTCCACGTGTCCGAAACCTCCTTCGAGCACGAAGCCTGCAAGAGCCGCCACGGCGGCAAGACCCCCATCCAGGTCCTGGACCAGTTCGGCGTGTGGGAGAACCGCGCCATCGCCGCTCACTGTGTCTGGACCACCGAGGAGGACTGGGCCATCATGGCCAAGAAGGGCATCTCCTGCCTCCACAACCCTGTGTCCAACCTGAAGCTGGGTTCCGGCGTGGCTCCTGTTCCCGCCATGCTGAAGGCCGGGGTCAACGTGGCCATCGGCACCGACGGCGTGTCCTCCAACAACAGCCACGATATGTTCGAGGAGATGAAGTTCGCCGCCACCATCCACACCGGCGTGAGCCATGACCCTCTGGCCCTGCTGCCCATGGATGTCCTCCGCATGGCCACCGTGAGCGGTGCCAAGGCTCTGGGCCGCAAGGCGGGCGTCATCGCCCCCGGCTACATGGCCGACCTGATCCTGGTGGACTTTGACCACCTGGGCCTCTTCCCCTGCCACAGCGTGAAAGATAACCTGATCTATTCCGCCAACGGCCGGGACGTGGTCATGAATATGGCCCGGGGTAAGGTCATATATCAGAACGGGACCTTCCTGACCCTGGATCTGGAGAAGATCAAGGCCGAAGTGAAGGGTTACGCCATGAAGAAAGTCTTTGGATAACCGATCTGGAGGAAAACACCCTTGAAACAATCATCCCAGAAAAGTACCTTCTTCGGCGGGGCAGCCACCCTGGCCGCAGGTATCATCGTCGTCAAGCTCATTGGCGCATTCTATAAGATCCCCCTGGGCCGCATCCTGGGCGACGTGGGCTTTGGCCACTTCAACAACGCCTATGCGGTCTTCAACCTCCTGCTGATGGTCTCCACCGCCGGTCTGCCGGTGGCCATGTCCAAGACCATCTCCGAGGCCAACGCCATGGGCCGCCACAACCAGGTGAACCGGGTCTTCCGGGTGTGCCTCATGACATTCCTGGTCCTGGGCACCATCACCACCGGCATCATGCTCTTCCTGGCCCAGCCTCTGGCCACCCTCCAGGGCGACAGTATGGCGGCTCCCGCTATCCGGGCCATGGCCTTCACCGCCCTCTTCCTGTGTACTGTCTCGGCCTACCGAGGCTTCGCCCAGGGCCATTCCGACATGGTCCCCACGGCGGTCTCCCAGGTCATCGAGGCGGTGGCAAAGCTGGTGGTGGGCCTGATTCTGGCCTGGTACCTGCTCCGCCTGGGCTTCGGCAGTGAGATCGCCGCTGCTGGTGCCATCTTTGGCGTTACCGCCGGCAGTTTGGTTTCCCTGATCTACCTGATGATCCGCCATCATCGGCGGAACAAGCCCTCCCAGCGGCTCAGCGACGACCGCCCCCAGTCCCCGGGCAGCATCCTCAAGTCCCTGCTGGTCATCGCCGTTCCCATCACCCTCAGCTCTTCCGTGGTGCCCATCACCACTTACATCGACACCATCCAGGTCCAGAACCTCCTCCAGAGCGCCCTGGGCTACAGCGAGGAGATGGCGGTGAGCCTCTACGGCTCCTACCAGAAAGCCGTGGCCATTTACAACCTGCCCTCCTCCTTCATGGTGTCCCTCACCGCCTGCATCGTTCCCGCGGTCTCTGCCGCCCTGGCCCTGAAGGATAAGACTGGCGCGGGTAAGATCACCGAGTCTGCCCTTCGTGTGGGCTCCCTGCTGGCCATCCCCGCCGGTGTGGGTCTGACCGTCCTCAGCGGTCCCATCATCCAGCTCCTCTTCCCGGAGACCAACCAGGAAGTGGGCAGTGCCTGCATGATGATCCTGGGCGTTGCTTCCATCTTTGTGTGCATCAACCTGCTGTGCAACGCCATCCTCCAGGCCAACGGCCGGGCTACCCTGCCCATTTGGTTCATTGCCATCGGCAGTGCGATGAAGCTGGTTGTGAACTTCTTCCTGGTCCAGAGCCCGGTTTTTGGCATCAAGGGCGCTCCTGTGGGCACCCTGGTTTGCTTCGGTCTGGTGGCTGTCATGGAACTGGTTGCCATCAAGAAGGTGACCCCCCATCCCCCCAAGTACAGCCGGGTCTTTGTGAAGCCCCTTCTGGCCTCCCTGGTCATGGGCGGCGCTGCCTGGGCCAGCTACGGCCTGCTGGCTCCCATCCTGGGCAATACCCTGGGCGTGGCAGGTTCCATCGGCATCGCCGTGGTGATCTACGGTGTCCTGGTCATCCTCCTGAAGGCGGTCTCCAGAGATGACCTGTCCCTGATGCCCAAGGGAGATAAGATCGCAAAATTACTGCGGATCAAGTGAGAAAAAGCTGTCTATCAAGAAATATAGCAACAAAACCCCACAGGCCCCTTCGGGGGCTTGTGGGAAAGAGGATCCTATGATAAATTTTGAGTACAAAGAACACTACACCGTGGAGGACTTGCGGGAGATCACCCGGATCCTCCGCCATCCCGGCGGCTGTCCCTGGGACATGGAGCAGACCCACGAGAGCATCCGTCGAAACTTCATCGAGGAAGCCTACGAGGTGGCCGAAGCCATCGACGAGGGCAGCCTTCCCCACCTGAAGGAAGAACTGGGAGATGTCCTCCTCCAGGTGGTTTTCCATGCCTCCATCGAGGAGGATGCCGGCAACTTCGACCTGAACGACGTGGCCGACGGCATTTGCAAGAAGCTCATCTACCGCCACCCCCATGTGTTTGCCGACGTGCGCACCGACTCCGTGGGGGAGGTCCTGGTGAACTGGGAGGAGCTCAAACGGAAGGAAAAGGGCCAGCAGACCGCCACCGATACCCTCCAGAGTGTGGCCAAGAGCCTGCCCGGCCTGTGGCGGGCCGAAAAGATCCAGTCCAAGGCGGAGAAGGTGGGTTTTGAGTGGCCCAACGTCCAGGCTGCTATGGAGAAGCTGGAGGAGGAGTTTTACGAACTCAAGACCGCGGTGGCGGAAAACACCAATGTGGAAGAGGAATTGGGTGACCTGCTGTTTGCAGCAGTGAAGATCGCCCGGTTCTTCCAGATAGATGCCGAGACCGCTCTGGCCGGGACCTGCGAAAAGTTCATTCGTCGGTTCTCCGGGGTGGAAGCGGCAGTGACTGCCCAGGGCAAGCAGATGTCGGACCTGGATGTGTCCGAGCTGATGACCTATTGGAACCGGGAGAAGCACCCGGAAAAGGATTAAAAAAGAGAAGAGAAGAAAGGGAAGAATCAACCATGAACAAGACTGAACTGATCCAGCGTGTGGCCGAAGAGACCGGCTTTTCCCGCAAGAACGTGGAGACCGGCCTGAACGCAGCCATCGAACTCATCACCAAGGCTCTGGCAGAGGAGGAGAAGGTACAGATCGTGGGCTTCGGCGCCTTCGAGACCAAGACCCGCGCAGAGCGCATGGGCCGCAACCCCAAGACCGGCCAGGACATTCCCATCCCCGCCACCAAGGTCCCCACCTTCAAGGCAGGTAAGGCGCTGAAGGACGCAGTCGATCAGTGATTTTGGAATGGACTACCCCCGTATTTTTTTCTTTCAATAAGAAGAAATACGGGGGTATTTTGCTGCCTGTATGGGTGGTTGTCCATTCCAAAATTGGGGGTTGCGGCCCGACCCGCGCCCGGCCAAAGGCCGGTCACTCCCGGGCCGAGAAGAGAAAAATTCCCGGCACATGTCCGGGAATTTTTCGGATCCGATTTGATTCCGGTTCTGCGGAACCGGAACTCTGCGAGGCATGATGCATTTCCTGTTCGTAAGGGCGATTCACGAATTGCCCGGTCAACGTAGGTCGAACCCTATGAGTGGTTGGGCCGATGAAGGCATCGGCCCCTACAACGAGGTGGGAAGCAAAAAGGTCGTTCTGCAAACCAGATTGCAGAACGACCTTTTGGTTTTTACTGAGGAAGCTGGTCCGCAGAGCCCTGCAGTTCCTTGTACATGAAGACGGCATTCTCCTTGCCCTTCATCTCGGTTACCGACAGGACCTCCACGGCCACGGTGCGGGTGCCGAAGCGGATCTCCAGCTTGTCCCCCACCTTCACGTCGTAGGAGGCCTTCACCACCCGGCCGTTGGCCGAGATGCGCTCGTTGTCACAGGCCTCGTTGGCCACGGTGCGGCGCTTGATGAGGCGGGAAACTTTCAGCCATTTATCCAGTCGCATGTGTATGGTCTCCTTTCGGTCAGGGGATGGCCCCGATGTGCTGGAAGGGGAGCAGGATGAACAGGGCCTTGCCCAGGACATAGCGGGTGTCAATGGTGCTTAGCTCTGCGTTCCGGCTGTCGGAAGAGGCGTTCCGGTTGTCGCCCATGACAAAGATGGAACCTTCGGGCACCACCCAGTAGGTCCCCTGCTCGTTGGCCATGGCGGGAGTGTACATGGGCTCGCCCAGATAGGGTTCGTCGAGAGGTTCCCCGTCCACGTAGACGGTGGAGGTGTTGTAGTCGATCTCCACAGTCTGGCCGCCGGTGGCGATGACACGCTTGACGATGGGGCCAGTGATGTTGGCAAAGTCCTTGTGGAGGACCACCACGTCTCCCTGTTTCGGTTCATAGCCCACGCACTGGAGCAGGAGCATGTCCCCGTGTTCCAGGGTGGGGACCATGGAGGAGCCGTCCACGCCGATGATGCGGCCGAAGAAGGTGAAGACCACGATGAGGATGAGTAGGGCCGCCGTGAGAGCCTGGAGCCAGCCGTAGCAGTCGGCGGCAAAGGAAGGCTTTTCCTTGGGCTGTTCTGTATTTTCCTTGCCCTCCTGGATCTCTTCCGGAGAGGTATGTTCAGACATAAAAGAACCTCCTTTGGTTCAAAGGGTAACTTACATTATACCCCTATTTTATATCCTTGGCAACCAAAAGTTAGACACCGCCTGCATTTCGGAAAGGGAAGAGGACACACAGGACCTTTCCCAGGATGAGCCGTTCATCCACGGGGCCCAGGTCCATATGGCGGCTATCGTAGGAGTTGTTCCGGTTGTCCCCCAGGACGAAGACCGAACCCTCTGGGACGGTCCAGACGGTCTGCTGGAGGGACGGGTCGGTGGGGTGGACCATGGGTTCACCCAGGTAGGGCTCGTCGAGGGGATCCCCATCCACATAGACGGTAGAGGTCCGGTAGTCGATCTCCACCGTCTGGCCCTCCGTGGCCACGATCCGCTTGACCACAGGACCGGCCACATGGGCGAAATCCTTCCGCAGGACCACGATGTCCCCCGGCTCCGGCTCATAGCCCGCCTTCTGCAGGAGGAGCTGGTCATGGTCGTCCAGGGTGGGGACCATGGAGGACCCGTCCACGGTGATGACCTGGCAGAAGGGGAAGAGGAGCACGGCACACAGGAGGAAGAGGGTGATGGTTTTCAGAAAGTCGTGGCAGTCCGCGGCAAAGGTGGTTTTTTCCTGGGGCTTGTCAGACATGGGCGGCCTCCTTTTGGTTCAGCATCTGTCCCTCCCGGCTCTGGCAGGTGAAGAGAAGGACCTGACGGGTTTGGGCCAGCTCCTGCATGACACCCAGAGCCAGAGCCAGCCGCTGGTCGTCAAAGGTCAAAAAGGCGTCGTCCAAAATCAAAGGACAAGCATCGGGCTGGGGCAGGAGCAGATCGGCCAGGGCCAGACGGAGAGCCAGGTAGAGCTGGTCGGCGGTGCCCTGACTCAGGTAGGCCAGGGGTCGGTCGGCCAGACTGTCGGCTTCCCGGACGGTGACCTCCAGGTCCCGGGTGAGGCTGACCTGGGTGTACTGGCCGTCGGTCAGGCGGGAGAAGTATTCTCCGGCCCTCTGGCTCAGTCGGGGAGAGAGGCGGGACTGAAGCTGACGGTCGGCCTCCTGAAGGGCTTCCAGGGCCACGTCCAGGGCGGCACAGTCGGTTTCCAGATGGCTGCATTCCTCCTGGAGCTGGTCCAGACGGGCATCCACCCACAGGGGGTCACCCAGGGCGGAGAGCTGTCCCTGGACCCGTGCCGTCTCCCGGCGAAGGGCCTGTAGATCCTCTTCACAGGCCTGGGCCTGGGGGGAGAGAAGGGGACCGCCCTGAAGGCTCAGGGCATCCAGCAGCTGCCGGGCATGGTCCCGCTGACGATAGGCATCGTCCAGACTCTGCTGGCGGGCGGCATCCTGCCGGTAAAAGGCATCGATCTTCTCCTGGAGCTTTCGGATGGACCGCTTGGCCCGCAGATCGGACAGTCCTTTCAAAATCAGGAAGAAGAACACCAGGCCCCACAGAAAGGCCACAATGGCGGCCAGGAACAGGAAGGGGATCATGGGGATGCTCAGGGGGAAGTCGGGGATAAGGGGTTCGATGTAACGGGGGATGGCGTACAGGGCGGCGGAGACCAGGGTGAGCAGGGCGGCCAGGAGGGTGAAGCCGGTCATGAGACGTTTGCGGCTGCGGACGGTGGCGCGGATGTCCTCGGCCTCCTCCTGCCACTCTTCGGGGTCATCGGTCAGGGCGTCCAGTTCCCCTTCCAGGGTCTGGATGCGAGCCTGGGCGGCATCCAGAGCCGCCTGGGCCTCGGTCTGCCGCTGGTGGGTCTCCTGGATTCGTGCCTGGGCAGACTGGGAGCGGTCGGCTTCCCACTGGGCGGCCTCGGTCTCCAACTCCTGGGCATCCTGGGTCAGACGGTCCAGCTCCTGGCGGAGGTCAAAGGTCTCCCGCTGGGTTGCCTGGAGGTCGGCCATCTCCTGTTCCAGCTGGGGGAGCAGGCCGGACTTGTGAAACCGGCGTTTTCTCTGCCAGGCCCGGAGGGTGCTGTCGGCCTCCGTCCAGGAGATCTCCTCCTGACCGGAGGAAACCAGGGCGGCGATGCGCTTTTCCAGCTCCTGGTCGTGGCTGACGGCCAGGTTGGTCTGGCGGAGGTAGACCGAGCGGTCAAAGACCTCCCGGCTGACCCCGGTGAGGATCAGGCCCAGATTTTCCCCGGTGAGACCGGGGACGGGCTGGCCGGTGGCCTGATACTTGGCGGAGAAGTCCCCCATGGGGATGCCGCCGGAAGACGTCCGGCGAATTTCGATGAGGGCCCCCTGGTGCTCGCACAGGAGGAGGCCCTCCATGGGCTTGCCATTCCAGGGGCGGTAGCGGTTCTTGTCGGCGGGGAGCCCCTTCTTGTCCCGCTGGCGGGTGTCCAGACCGTAGAGCATGGTCCGCAGGAAGGCGCACCAGGTGGACTTTCCCTTGCCGTTGGGCAGGGTGATGAGAGTGAGACCCGGGTCAAAGGTCAGGGTCTCGTTGTCCAGACAGCCAAAGGTGGCGGTGAGCTGCAGCAGTTTCATTTGGGTTCCTCCCTTCCTTCCAGGGCGGCCAGACCGAAGCGGACAGCCCGTTCCAGGAAGGGCCGCTCCTCGGGGGATGCCTCTGCGATTTTTCCGGCCATGGTCCGCAGGAAAAGGCCGGTGAGGGTGTCCTCCTCTTTCTTGGCCCACAGGGCCTGGGGGAGGGAGGTCTCGTCCTGGAGGGTCACATGGTAGGCGTAGGGGGTGGCCAGGGCGGTGAGGGCAGGAAGGTCCAGGTCCTCCTGCCGTTCGCCCGTCAGGCAGATGCGGAGGATGTCCTGGGGATTGCCCTGGGCCAGGAAGGCCCGGAGGGCTTCCTGGGGATTCTGGCCGGTGATGTCCACGGTTTCCAGGCGGTACTGGCGGCCGGCCAGGGGGAGGAAGTCCAGCTCGCACCGAAGCTCATCCACCCGGCCCAGGTAGATGCCCTTGTCCCCGGTCTCGTCAAAACCCCGGCCCTCGGGGCAGCCCGGCCAGGCGTAGTAAGTAGAACCGGTCATGCGGACCCCGCTGGCGGTGTGGTGGTGACCCAGGGCCAGGTAGTCCAGACAGGAGTGGTAGATCTCATCCTGGGTGATGGGGCCGTACCGGCTGAAGGGGGAGGTGGTGTCCCCGTGGAAGCAGCCGAAGGTCACCAGGCCCTCGTCCCGTGCCTGGAAGTCCAGGAGGGGGCTGTCCACCCGGTGGGAGGACAGGAAGGCGCTGCCGTAGACCACGGCCCCCAGGTGGGGAAGTTCCACTCGCTCCGGGTAGGGAGAGGAGAAGATGTGGACATGGCTGGGCCAGTTGAGACGGGCGTAGGGGGAGGATGCCGTATAGGGGTCGTGGTTGCCCGGGGAGATAAAGACCTGAGCCTCCAGGCTCTTCAGGGTGTCCTGGAGAAGCTCCAGGGTCTCGGGGCGGACCCGCTGGCTGTCGAAGAGGTCACCGGCCAGGAAGATGATCTGGGCCTGGGTCTGGCGGGCGGTGTCGGCCAATCGGGTCAGAAGCTGGCGCTGCTCCTGCCGTCGTTCCACGGCCTGCTCCGGGGAGAGGGCATGGAAGGGGGAGTCCAGATGGAAGTCGGCGCCATGGAGAAAGGTAATCATAGAAACCTCCTTTCGGGGGTCATTCCACCACGTCGCAGCGGGTCACGCTGACACAGCGGCGGGTGTCGGTGTCGATGGTGAAGAGGACGGCGTTGAGCTTGGCGGGGCCTTTGGCGGCCTCGTACTTGCGGGGGAGCTGGCCCAGGAACCGGGCGATGGAGTTTTCCGGCACCACGCCCAGGATGGACTGGGCAGCGCCGGTCATGCCCAGGTCGGAGATGAAGCCGGTGCCCTTGGGAAGGACCTGGCCGTCGGCGGTGGGCACGTGGGTGTGGGTTCCCCAGACAGCCTGGGCCCGTCCGTCCAGATACCAGCCCAGAGCACCCTTTTCACTGGTGGCTTCGGCGTGGAAGTCTACCAGGACTACGTCGGCCTGGGCCAGGTCTTCCTTCAGGAGCTGGTCGGCCAGGGTAAAGGGGGAGGACAGGTGGCAGTCCAGTTCGAAGCGGCCCATGAGGTTCAGCACGCCGATGCGCAGGCCCTGGGGGCCGTCGTAGATGCCAAAGCCCCGGCCGGGGAGGTTGGGGGCGTAGTTGGCGGGACGGAGGATGTAGGGGTTGTCCTCCAGGTAGTCGGTGATCTGGAGTTTACCCCAGGTGTGGTTGCCCAGGGTGATGACGTCAGCACCGGCGTCGAAGATCTCTTCTGCGTGGCGGGGGAGGAGACCAATGCCGGCGGCATTCTCTCCGTTGACCACAGTGAAGTGGACCTTGTGCTGTTTTTTTAAGGTACGCAGGTGGCGGTGGAGGCAGTCCAGACCGATCTCGGAGGCCACGTCACCCACGGCAAGAACATTCAGTAACATAACAGAATCCCTCCTGGGAAGTTAAAGTTGTCTCTATTATATTCCATTTCATAGGGAACGGGAAGGAAAAACCAAATCTTTTACAAAAAATTTGAAAAAAGTCCTCTGGATGAATCCAGAGGACTTTTCGTGCTCGTTTGGGTTTTACTTGGCGTACTCCACGATCTTGACTTCCCGCAGCAGATGCACTTTGATCTGGCCGGGGTATTCCAGCTCGTTCTCGATACGCTTTGCGATATCCCGGGCCAGCAGGATCATTTCGTCCTCGCTGACCACCTCGGGCTTGACGATGATGCGGACCTCGCGGCCGGCCTGGATGGCGAAGGACTTATCCACACCGCGGAAGGAAGAGGTGACTTCCTCCAGCTTTTCCAGTCTCTTGATGTAGTTTTCCAGGTTCTCGCGTCGGGCGCCGGGACGGGCGGCGGAGATGGCATCGGCGGCCTGAACCAGGCAGGCGATGACGGTCTGGGGTTCCACATCGTTGTGGTGGGCGTGGATGGCATGGACAACATCCTTGCTCTCCTTATACTTACGGGCCAGCTCCACGCCGATGGTGACGTGGGAGCCTTCCACTTCGTGGTCCACAGCCTTGCCCAGGTCGTGGAGGAGGCCGGCGCGCTTGGCGGTGGCCACGTCCTCGCCGATCTCGGCAGCCATGAGGCCGGCCAACTGGGCCACCTCGATGGAGTGGTTGTAGACGTTCTGTCCGTAACTGGTGCGGTACTTCATGCGGCCGATGAGCTTGATGAGCTCAGGGTGCAGGCCCATGACGTTGGTCTCCAGCACAGCGCGCTCGCCTTCTGCCTTGATGGTGGCGTCCACCTCACGCTTGGCGATCTCCACCATTTCCTCAATGCGGGCGGGGTGGATGCGGCCGTCCAGGATGAGCTTCTCCAGAGCCAGTCGTGCGATCTCACGACGGACGGGGTCGAAGCAGGAGACGGTGATGGCTTCGGGGGTATCGTCGATGATGAGATCGACGCCGGTGAGGGTCTCCAGGGTGCGGATGTTGCGGCCCTCACGGCCAATGATACGGCCCTTCATTTCATCGTTGGGCAGGGGAACCACGGAAACGGTGGCCTCGGCCACGTGATCGGCGGCGCAGCGCTGGATGGCCAGGCCCACGATCTCCTTGGCCTTTGCATCGGCCTCTTCCTTGAAGCGGGCTTCGATCTCCTTGATCTTCATGGCCGCCTCGTGGGTGACTTCGGTTTCCAGCTTGGAAATCAGATAGGCCTTGGCCTCCTCTGCGGTGTAGCCGGAAATTCGTTCCAGTGTCTCCATCTGTTCTGCCTGGAGCTTGGCCACCTTGGCTCTGGATTCTTCCAGGTTTGCCAGGCGGGCGTTGTAGGATTCCTCTTTACGCTCCACGTTCTCCAGCTTGCGTTCCAGAGTTTCCTCCTTCTGCTGGAGACGGCGTTCCTGCTCCTGAAGTTCGGAGCGTCGTTCTTTGACTTCTCGGTCGAAGTTGGTTCGTTCAGCAAGGATCTCTTCCTTGGCCTCGACCAGGGCTTCCCGCTTTTTGCTTTCAGCGCCTTTGATGGCCTCGTTGATGATCCGCTTGGCCTCCTCCTCAGCGCTTATGATTTCTTTTTCCGCAACTTTCTTGCGGTAGAGCACGCCCGAGGGGATACCTATCACAAGCGCGACCACGAATGCGATCACGCCGGTCAGGATATAGGGCAGCATAGTGTCGGGACACACCTCCATTTCTGTAAAATTTCGCATAAAATCGCGGGCACTTTACGCCAGGGAAACCCTGTCGGTCCCGCAGAAAGCGGACAGATGACCCCGGTACCCTCCGCGAGAGAGGGCTGTCAGGCTGTCTGCATATTTATACTGATTTTATTTTAATAGGCAATCGTCTGTCTGTCAAGAATATTCGTGTGGGGAAGCAAAAATCTTCCTGTCGGATACACAGGAAGGGGACTTCTGCCATAGGATGGGAAAACAGAACAGGAGGTATGTACCATGGATGAGACCAGAGATTTGGACCGGGAGGCGGTCATCCAGCGGGTGTGGAAGCGGGTCATGGAGGGCCGGGAGGAGACCTTTCCTCTGGCCCTGAAGGAGGACCCGGAACCCCACGGTTCTCTGCAGAATGAGGAGGGGGATGCGGGGATCCTGCCTGCCCCCATGCCCCAGGAGCGGAGCGACTTTCCCACCGGGGCGGTCTTTCTGGGGGAGGGAAGCCTGGACTGTGCCCCCTTCCTCCAGGAGATGATCCGCCGGGAGCTCACCCGCATGCGGGAGTATCAGGCCCTGGCCAAGCGGACCGGAGGACCACAGGCCCGGGTTTTGCAGGCCCTGGCCCAGGAGGGGAAAGGTCACGCCAAGCGGCTCTCGGCGGCCTGTTTTCTCATCTCCGGGGTCCGCTACTGGCCGGAGGGGGGCAGAACCGCCCCGCCCACCTCGTACTTAGGGACTCTCCGCCATGGGTTTGGGGAGGAGCAGCGGGCCATGACCGACTATCTGGCAGGGGCCGAGGCCACCTCCGACCCCTGCCTCCGGCAGCTCTTCCTGGAGCTGGCAAAGACAGCCTGGGAGCGGGCGTGTAAGATCAGGGCGTTGGTAGAGCAGGCGTAACCGGGGGCGGGCGGCTAATATCCGCCCGTTACACCCGCTTCACGTTTCCGGAAATATCCGTCAACGCCCGGGAGACCTCCATCTCCGCCTTGCCGCACCGCGCCAGGTCCCCCAGGGAGAGCATTCCCAGGAGCTTCCCTTCCCGGACCACCGGCAGCCGCCGGACCTGGTGGAGGGACATGAGCTGGGCGGCCTGGCGCACATCGTCCTCGGGGATGAGGAAGGAGGGATTCCGGGTCATGACAGACCGGACGGGGATGTCTTTGGGGTCCTCTTCCGGGGCCACGCACCGGAGGACGATATCCCGGTCGGTGACGATTCCCAGGAGCTGACCCTTGGGGGAGCAGACGGGGAGGGAGCCCACGTTGTGCCGGGACAGGAGCCGGGCCGCCAGGGCCACGGACTCTCCCGGGTCAATGGTGACCACATTTCGGTTCATGACTTCGTTTACCTGCAAAAAAACCACCTCAATTCCTGATTTTACCTTAGTGTGGTCAGGAATTGAGGTGGTTATGCAGACTTTTGAGAGGCTTATTGCTTTTTTAACTCCAGATTTCGTTTTAAGGGAGCGATCCCCCGCCAGGCGAAGGCCTTGTGGGCGAACTCCTTCCGGAAGGCCTTGTTGCTCAGGCCCTCCAGGTCCTCCAGGGTCAGGGAGGTGGTGAGATTCTCCCGGAATTCAGGCAGTGTGGATAACTCAGCCTGCTTGTTGTGGGGACAGGCCTTCTGGCACAGATCGCAGCCCCAGACCGTGGGGCTGCTCTTCACGGAATTTTCCGCATCCGGTGGAAGTTCTCCCTTCTGCTGGGTCCAGTCGGAAAGACATTTGGACACATCGCAGCCCTGGTCGGTCAGGGCCCCGGTGGGGCAAGCCTTCTGGCAGGCCTTGCAGTTTTCAGGACAGATGGTGCCCTTGGTGGGACCGGTGGAGGGGATGGCCAGGTCGGTCAGGATGGTTCCCAGGAACACGAAGGAGCCGTAGGGCGGGACCATCCGCAGGCCGTGTCCTCCTTTGTAGCCCACCCCCGCCAGCTCTGCCGCCGCCAGCTCGGGAATGGGGGAGTTGTCCGCCCCGGGAAGGAAGGTGTGGCCGGGATGCATCTTCCGCAGGGCCTCACAGACCTGCTCCAGCCGCCGGGTCAGGACCTGGTGGTAGTCCTCTCCCCGGCAGTAGAGGGAGAGGTTGCCGGGGGTGTCCCCGGCGTAGTAGGGGAAGGCGGCCACCAGCACCGTGGCCGCCCCGGGACAGAGGGTCTCGATTTTGTCCTTAGCCCCCTGGTCCAGAAAAGACTGGAGGCCGCCCAGTTCGGCGGCACCCCATGCCGCCGCACCGGCGGCCGTCCAGATAGGATTCATATTGTCAGATTACTTGCGCTTTGCGTCGCGGGCTTCCATAGCAGCCAGCTCACGCTGTGCGTCACGCAGGGACAGGTTCACACGGCCCTTCTCGTCGATGTCGGTGACCTTGACCCAGACCATGTCGCCGATGT
>JAFYPT010000006.1 GCA_017547425.1 Ruminiclostridium sp. | reverse complement strand
GGGTGAGGATTTCGGCTTCGAAGAGGACGAGGTCCGCGCCGCCTGGCCCCGCCTGAGCGAGCTGCCCTTCGACTCCGACCGTAAGCTCATGTCCACCATCCACCGGTTCTCCGGCGGCATCATGATGATGACCAAGGGCGCTGTGGACGTGATGCTGGACCGCACCAGCCTGAGCCCCCAGGAGCGGGAGGAGATCGAGGCGGCCAACCGCCACTTCTCCGACCAGGGCCTTCGTGTGCTGGCCTTTGGCTGCCGCACCCTGGAAAGCACCCAGGTCACCCTGGCCGACGAAAAGGAGTTCCACTTCCTGGGCCTCATCGCCATGATGGACCCCCCCAGAGAGGAATCCAAGCAGGCCGTTGCCGACTGTATCTCCGCCGGCATCCGCCCCATCATGATTACCGGCGACCACGTCATCACCGCTTCCGCCATCGCCCGTGAAATTGGTATCCTCACCCCCGGCACCAAGGCCGTGGAGGGTGCCATTGTGGAGACCATGACCGACGAGGAGCTTCGTGCCTTCGTTCCCGAGGTCTCCGTTTACGCCCGTGTGTCCCCCGAGCATAAGATCCGCATCGTCCGGGCCTGGCAGGACCGTGGCTCCCTGGTTGCCATGACCGGCGACGGCGTCAACGATGCCCCCGCCCTGAAGCAGGCCGACATCGGCGTGGCCATGGGCATCACCGGCACCGAGGTGGCCAAGGACGCCGCCGGCATGGTCCTCACCGACGACAACTTTGCCACCATCGTTCAGGCGGTGAAGAACGGCCGAAACGTCTATGCCAACATCCGCCGGTCCATCCAGTTCCTGCTGTCCGGCAACATGGCGGGTATCCTCACCGTTCTGTATGCCTCCCTGCTGAGCCTGCCCGTGCCCTTTGCGGCAGTCCATCTGCTGTTCATCAACCTGCTCACCGACTCCCTGCCCGCTATTGCCCTGGGTCTGGAGCCCCACTCTGATGCGGTGATGAAGGAAAAGCCCCGTCCCCGCAGCGAGGGCATCCTGACCAAGGACTTCCTCACCAACGTGGGTCTGGAGGGTGCCGTCATCGCCGTGGCCACCATCGTGGCTTACCACCTGGGCCTCAGCAACGGCGGCAGCGAGATGGCCATGACCATGGCCTTTGCTACCCTGTGTCTGTCCCGCCTGTTCCACGGCTTCAACTGCAAGGCGGCTGAGCCCGTCCTCTTCACCAAGAAGTTCTTCAACAACAGCGCCCTCCAGGGTGCCTTCCTGGTGGGTGCGGTCCTCCTGTTTGCCGTCCTGCTCATTAAACCTCTGGCCGGTGTCATGCAGGCCGTCATCCTGCCCACCTCCATGCTGCTGGCCATCCCCGGCCTGGCCCTGGCTTCTATGCTGGTCATCCAGATCCTGAAGGCCATTCGCACCAAGATGAAGAAGTAAATCCAAACCAAAACAGCACCGCAGGTCAGTGGTGCTGTTTTTGTCAAAAAATGATTTACAAAAGATTCAAAAGATGTTATTATGACGATAGAATTACTAGGAAAAGGAGGGGCTGACATGAAGGGCAAGCGCATCATCAACCCCGTGGACTTACAGGACCGGGACGGGTTCCTCCGGTTCCTCACCGATCAGGCCCGGGAGGGCTGGGAGGCCGTCAACGTGACCCCCAACGCCACCTGGTTCCGGGAGTCCGACCGCCCCCCCAAGGGCTACACCATGTGGATCAACCCCAATGGGGACCGGCTCCGGGACCCGGCCAAACGGGCCATGTGGGAGTCCCGGGAGGACGTGGAGGCGGAAAACGCCAAAGTTCTGGAACACCGTGGTGCCGTAGGAGAGGACTGGAAGAAGGTGGGCACCCACCACTGGGCCCTGGAACTCTACGCCATGCCGGAACCCGGCCCCACCCGGGAGAGCGACTGGGAGTGGGATGCCCTGGAAAACGGGGACCTCTTCAATCCCAACGGGTTTGCCTTGGTCCGAGGGGTGAAGGGTCTGGTCATGCCCATCGCTGCGTTGGGTCTGCTGCTGACCAGTGGCATGTCCCTGGATATCCATGGATACCTGCTTCCCCTCCTTACGCTGGTCCTCATCCTGGTGTTTGCCCTGACGGCCTTTGGAGCAGAGCTTCTCTCCGAGTGGATTCTGTCCAAGCATCGGTCCGGTTTGGTGGAGGCCCGGCGGATGGGACGGCACTACACCACCCCCGAAGACCTGGCCCGAATCATCCCTCTGAAAAACCGTCTGGAGTTCTGGGCCCAGAAGATGAAGCTGTTGGAGATCCTTCTTCTGGTGCTGATGCTCCTGATTTGGTTCTGAGAGGAGGGTTCCGATGAAAACCAAAACCAAACGTGTGACCCACCCTACCGACCTGCTGGACCGGGAGGGATTTCTGCGATTCCTGAATGACCAGGCTCGTCAGGGCTGGGAGGCAGAGTCCATCGGTACCTTCTCCTCCATCTTCCGCAAGACCGATACCCCGCCCCGGGGGTACACCATGACCTATCACCGGGAGGGGGACGTGCCCTATGTGTCGGAGGAGGGGTACCATGTCCTGCCCTGCTCGGTGGAGGGTTTCCTTGTGTACCCCACCGATGAGATCCTTCTGCCCGACCCCACCTGGCCGGAGCAGGTGCTGGGGGAGCTTGACCAGCCGCCCAATTTGGCCTTTGCTGACCGTCTGCGTGCCGTTCCTCTGGTGCTGCCCGTTGTGGTCTTGCTGGATCTGCTGGGGTTGGAATGGAGCCGATGGGGGAACGCCAGCCATGTGACCATCGAAGGTCCCATGTTCTGGATTCTGCTGGCGGTTTGTATTGTGGCCCTGTCCGGTGCGGCGCTGATGGTCTGGGTGGAACATGGACACAAAAAGGGCCTTTTGGCTGCCCGGGACAGGAAAACCGTCTACCGCCCCAGGGAAAGATTGACCAGGCTGACCTGGCTGAAAAACCGCTTGGTACGGATGCAGACCGGACTGGCGGTGCTGGCTTTTCTGCTGTTTCTGATCTTTGAGGGCATCGCCTCCGGAAGCATTCGATTTTGAAAAAAGGACGCGGAATTCCGCGTCCTTTTCGTCAGCACCCCATCCGCTGGATGCAGGTGGCCGAGATCTGGGGCGGGAGGCTGTTGGTCATCATCCCGCAGTGGTGGATGCAGACCCGCTCCCCGCACTGGAAGCAGCAGGCCTGGTCGGTGTTCACCTGGATCTGCTGGCCGGTGCAGCAGTCGCACACCAACAGATGGCAGGGGCAGACCTCCTGGACGACAGCGCAAATGGTCATAAAGGACCCTCCTTCTTTTTGAACTCATCCCATGCTATGCCGAAGCCTGCCGAGCTGTGTTTTACAGGGGGGCAAAAAACAAGACCTCGACCGATCGGTCGAGGTCTTGTTTTGTTTAAAAAGGATCGGGATTCTTAGGCTTCTTGCCGCGGAGAGCCTCGTCAGCCGCACGGAGACGGCGGGCGGTTTCGGCATCCCGTTCGGCCTGCAGGCGGGCACGCTCTTCAGCGTCCTTCCGGGCCTTTTCCTGTCTTTCCAGGCGGATGGCTTCCTTGCGGGCTTCCAGCTCTTCCACAGGGCCAAAGACCAGGGCGAAGTCCTCAGCGGGCATGGTCTCAAACTCCAGCAGGTACTGGGCAGTGCGCTCCAGTTCCTCCCGGTGGGCAGAGAGGATGTCCTTGCAGCGCTGGTAGTTGGCGTCCAGGATGGCCTTGATCTCCTTGTCGATCTCGCCGGCCACTTCCTCGGAGTAACTCCGGGCCTGGGACATGGAGCGGCCGATGAAGACCTCCTGGTCGCTGTCGTAGCTGATGGCGCCCAGACGGTCGCTCATGCCGTACTTGGTGACCATGCTCCGGGCGATGGCGGTGGCCCGCTCCAGGTCGTTGGAGGCGCCGGTGGAGATATCGCCCAGCACCAGCTCCTCGGCCACACGGCCGCCCAGCAGGGTGGCGATGCGCTCGGTGAGCTCTCGCTTGGACTGGTACATCTGGTCCTCTTCGGGCAGGGAGATGGTCATGCCGCCGGCAGAACCACGGGGGATGATGGTGATCTGGTGGACGGGGTCCTGGCTGGGCAGTTCGTGGATGACCACGGCGTGACCGGCCTCGTGGTAGGCGGTGAGCTTCTTGGCCTGCTCGGGGACCACACGGCTCTTCTTCTCCGGACCTGCGATGACCTTCAGCATGGCCTCATGGACCACTTCCATGCGGATGAAGGGGATCTTCTGGCGGGCAGAGAGGAGGG
>JAFYPT010000047.1 GCA_017547425.1 Ruminiclostridium sp. | reverse complement strand
CACCAAGGGCCTGGATGCTGAGTTTAAGGTGATTTTGGCAGAGATCCTCCAGACCCTTCTGGCCCGTGGGGTGACCATCCTCATGGTCAGCCACGACGTGGAATTCTGTGCCCGCTATGCCCACCGGTGCGCCCTATTCTTTGATGGAAGCATCGTCACTGAGGGGACTCCTCGGGACTTTTTCTCCGGCAACAGCTTCTACACCACCTCGGCCAACCGAATGGCTCGGAGCCTCTTGCCCGATGCGGTGACCCTGGAAGATATCATTGCCGCCTGCGGTGGGGAGATCCCGCCCGGGCCGGATCTCCCCCAGGAGGACTTCGCTCTGCCCAAGCCCCGGGACACCAAAGAGCAGGGGAAACCCGCCCCCCTGCCCTGGTGGCGGAAGCTGGGAGCGGTGCTCTCCGGTGGCTTAGCCCTCTTTCTGGCGGCCAAGTTTCTGAAGGTCAGCGACCTATCCAGCCTTCTGCGAGCGGACAACCTGGGGACTCTGGCCACCGACCAGCTGGTTCTTTATGGCATTATGGTGGCTGCCCTGGTGGTTTTTGCCGCCTGCATCAGCCGCAAGAGCCATCGGAAGGAGTTTCTCATCCAGACACCCCGGGAGAGTCGGAAGCTGGCCAAACGAACCCTGGTGGCCGCTCTGCTTATCCTGCTCCTCATCCCCTTGACCCTCTTTGTGGGGGTGTATTATCTGGGGGGACAGAAGTATTATTTCATCGCCCTGCTCATTCTCTTTGAGACCATGGCACCCTTCTTTCTTGTTTTTGAGGGGCGAAAGCCCCAGGCCAGAGAGTTGGTCCTCATCGCTGTCCTGTGCGCCATCGGGGTGGCGGGCCGTGCGGCCTTCTTCATGCTCCCCAACTTTAAGCCTGTCACCGCCCTGACCATTCTGGCCGGTGTGGCTTTGGGGGGCGAGACCGGCTTCCTGGTGGGAGCCATGACCATGCTGGCCTCCAACGTCCTCTTTTCCCAGGGACCCTGGACCCCCTGGCAGATGTTCGCCATGGGCATCATCGGGTTTCTGGCCGGGGTCCTGTTCCGCAAGGGCTGCCTTCGCCGGACCCGTGGGGCCCTGTGCACCTTCGGTGTGCTGTCGGTGCTGGTCATCTACGGCGGCATCATGAACCCCGCCTCGGCCCTGATGTGGACCCAGAGTCTGGAGTGGGAGATTTTGCTGACCTACTACCTGACCGGCATCCCCATGGACTGCGTCCATGCTGCTTCCACCGGACTGTTCCTGTGGTTTGGCGCAGAGCCTATGCTGGAAAAATTGGACCGCATCAAAGTAAAATATGGACTACTCCAATAAAAAAGGGACTTCAACCATTGGTTGGAGTCCCTTTTGATAGTTAGAGAGTTTCCAGCCAGGCCCGGAAGATGGTTTCCTGCTGGGGAGAGGGTAGCTCGGGAGTCTGGACAGGAGCAGGGGCATCCAGAAGGCCCAGGCCTACATAGCAGAGTTGGGTTCCCTTGGTGGGGCCATACCGTTTGACCTTGTATTCTACGCTTTCCGGCAGCTGCTTGCGCATCCGCTTGCCGAAGAGGGTAGGGGTTTCCGTCAGGTCCTGCCCGTGCAAGCCCCGGTAGAAGGCGGCGTAGGCCTCATAGAGTTCGGCCCGGGAACAGCAGAGGGAGGCTTCCGCACGGCACCGCTGTGCCAGGAAGGTCTGTAGCTCGTTGTCGGTGATGACCGCCTTGGGAGCCACCTTCGGGGCCTTGGGGGCCTTCTGGTGGTTCCACAGGGCACCCAGGGGAAGGAGGCTTTGGCGGATCCAGGTCACTTCTGCCGGGGAAAGGGTGAAGTCGGGGGCACAGGGGACCTCCCAGGGGGTCAGGTCCACCAGAGTGCCGTGATACTGGCCCACCAGGGCCTCGGCCAGCTTTTCGTCCCCGGTGACGCACACCAGAGCCAGCTGGCTGTGGAAGGACTGGTTGGGCACCAGCTTGTCCTTCACGGACAGACGCTTGCCCTGGATGAGGTCCAGAAAGGCCTCCTGCTGGCGGGGAGTGGGGAGGGAAGGCTCCAGCAGAGCCACACAGAGGCCCTGGACCTGGGCGGCCAGCAGAACCTTGCGGCCCTCGTTTTGCAGGAGTTTGGTGGCGGGAGCCGGGGGCAGACAGGGGAAGATTTGGGGGAGCAGGTGTTCCAGAGCCTCCCGGTTCTTTTTGGTGTACAGAACGAAGAGACCACCCTGGGCGGGATGGGCCATGGCGGCAAGCCCTTTGGCCAGGGTCTGCACACCCTCCTGGGTCATGCCGGTGAGGGGGAAGAGCGGGGCAGGGATGGCGGTCTCAACCCGGTCCAGAGGCAGGAGCTTCTGGCTGTGGGGGTAGGTCCCCGGAGCCGTGCGGCGGGTGAGGGCCTTTTCCTCCTTGTCATAGGCCAGGGCTTCCAGGGTTTCTCCATCTCCGTAGAGCAGGTCAAAACCCTTCAGGGGAAGGCCGGCGGGGGCGGGCTCGGCCAGCTTGTCCAGGGTGGAGACCTCCTGCCGGAGGGCCTGGAAGAGAGTTCGGCACTGGGCGGGGGTCAGATCCAATCCCTCGGTGAGTTGAGCGGCCTGGGTGTCGGTGACGGGGGAGGGGCCCTCGGTCAGCACCAGATGGCCATCCAGGACCTGGGTCTTGTCCAGCAGGGCCCGGAAGAGGTCAGCCCCTTGAGGGATGGCCCGGAGGGTCTGCTCCCAAGGAGTCATGCCCCAGGCATCCAGCAGATTCTTCAGGGCGGTCAGGAAGGCGTGGGCGGCCCCTCGCTCATAGGGGATGCCGAAGTGACCGAAAATTTTCAGCAAAGATTTGCCCGTCAGGAAGGCCTGCTTCCGGGCACCTGTCCGGTCCCGGTAGGTCAGAAGGACCTGCCCCTTGTGGAGGGCGTAGGCCGACAGGGGGAAGGGGATGGCCTGGGCGCCGGTGGCCTGGCAGTACTGTTCGGTGATGGACCGGTAGCGCCGTCCGGCGGGGATGGTGGGGGTCTTGGTCCGGGGGGCACGGGCGGATCGTTCGGCCTCCAGCTCCTTAACCAGAGCTTCGTCCGGAGCCTTGGGGGCGGGGGCATCTTCGGCGGGGAAGGTGCCGGGGAGAATATCAGGGACCATAGAAAGAACTCCTTCCTGGTTCAAAAAATCCAATGTTTAAATTTACAGTACAGGATTTCTCGGGAATCGTCAAGAGAAAAAATCCCCCGACGCACAGCGTCGGGGGATAACTTTATTCGCCTGTGGGAAGCAGGTCTTCGATGGTGGTAGTGGTAAGGGTCTCCAGAATGGAGGCCTTTACCTGATAGACCATGGAGGATCCGGCCAGTCGGGCGTAGCAGTACTCCCCGTTGACGGCCCCCAGTTCCAGGTGGAAGGTCCCTTCCACCTGGCCCTCCTCGGTGGTCTCGGTGTATGCCACCGTCACTGTGGCAGCGGGAGTATCCAGTCCGTAGAGTTCCAGAGCTATTTGGTCTGCCCGGTAGTTCACGCAGGAGCTCCAGTACATCCGGGTGACGGTCTCCACCAGGTCGTCGGTGAGGGAGGTGTCCAGGGTGGTGGAGGTGTCGCTGTCTCTGTCTCTGTAGATCCAGGCGTCGCCTCCTTCGGTCTCCTGGGTGGTGAGAGTCAGGCTGTTCCCTGCCGTTTCCACCGTGAAGGACTGCACGTCGGTCATGGCAGGGATATCCTCATACTGGATGAGATCGTAGAGTTCCCGGGAGAAGGCATCCAGCAGTTCACTGTCCACTAGGTAGACCATATCCGAGCCGGTGGAGAGATATCGCAGCCCGTCCAGGGAACTTTCATCCCCGATGGCCAGCCGGGTGGTGCTGTCGGTAAGGGTCACTTCGATGGAGCACACCGGGTCCTCCAGGCCGTACTGGTCCAGGTCCTGGGGCTGGTCGATGGTCTTCTGGGCGGTGAGCTGGGACAGGGCATCGGTCATGGCGGTGATCCCGCTCTCGTCCAGGGGAAAGGCTTCGTCCTCTGGATAGGTCCAGACACCGTCGGACCGGGTGAAGGTGAGGGTCTCGCCCCCGTAGGTCCAGGTGAGGGAGGTGATGGAGGCGGTGTCCAGAGCCAGCAAGGGGGGTGCTTCTACGGTCTGGTTTTCCGGGTTGAGCCGGTCGGCGGCTGTGGTGGCGGCCCAGAGGAGGGCGAAGGCCACGAGAAGGCCGATTAGTTTGGTTTTTCTTGTCATCTTCGTTTCCTCCGGATCCAAATTCGGATACCTACGATCAGGTAGGTCAGGGGCAGCACACCCACCACCAGCAGGGAGAGGATGGCCGAGGTACCGCCAGACATGGTAAGGGATTCATAGTTCAAGCTCTTGGCGTGGATGGTGATGCTCTCCTCGTGGTCACACATCCAGCCCAGGGCGTTCAGGAAGAAGTCCAGGTTGCCCCCGGAGACCCAGCTGTCGGCATCCTCGTCGGCCAAGCTGGAGGAGGACACCCAGACGATCTGGGCGGAGGTCTCTTCATCGATCTCTTCCGTGATGGCCACGGCCAGATCGAAGGGCCCTTCCAGGTCGCCCTTCTCCTTCTCATAGGTGTCCATGGCGTAGCCGGAAACCTTGGAGAAGGCGGCGGAAGAGGTGGTCAGCAGGGAGGTCACCGTCACCCCTTCGGGAAGTTCTTCGGAGACCGTCAGGCCCTGGGCCACGGGGAGCAGGACGTAGTAGCCCTCTTCCGACAGGGGTTCGGTGATGGTGTGGTACCCCAGGTTGGGGAGCAGGTAGTAGGGCCCCTGACTCAGTTGGTGGTTCTGGTCCCCTTCCAGGACGATGCCCGTCTGGGCGGTGACGCCGTACTCGGCCATGAGGCCCTCCAGGTTGGGCAGACGCTGGCCATCAGACAGGGGGTCAGTCAGGAGGAAGAGGCTGCCCCCTGTCTGAAGGTAGTCCCGGAGTATGGTCACCTCCTGGCTGGAGAGGTCGCTCTGGGGAGCGTGGATGATGATGCATCCCGCATCGGCAGGAGCAGATTCCACGGTGAGCAGGGAAAGGGGGTTCAGGGTCATATTCTGGCCGGCGATGGCCGACTGGAAGGAGGAGGGGAGTTCGCTCTCTCCGTGGCCGGTGAGGGTGTAGACCCGGGGGAGGTCCTCGGCGGTTACATAGGAGATGGCGCTGGTGATGGAGCTCTCTCCGGCGAAGCTCACCTCATAGGTGCCGTCGTAATAGTAGTTGGAGTAGTCGTAGAGATAGATCTCGTCGTTGCTCACCCAGCGGGAGCGGTCCCCACAGACCACCGCCAGGCTGTTGTTGTAGATGCCCCCGGAGGTGTACTGCTGGGCAAAGGTGGGATAGACATCCGGGTCGATCTTCTCCAGGGTGATGGAGTCGGCCAGAGAGGTGTACCGGCCCAGGAGGGTCTCCAGGTCGGTGTCCTCATAGCCGCTCTGGACCACCCAGTAGATGGTGATCTCCTCCTCCAGACCATCCAGCATGGTCTCGGTCTCCTCGGACAGGGAGAAGAGCTGGGCAGAGGTCAAGTCGATTTGGGTGAGGGTGGCGGGCAGAGCCCCCACAAAGGCGTTGGCGGCGATGGCGATGGCCAGGACCATGGCGGCGGCAGCCACGCTGTAGCCGCCCACTCGGAAGGAGCGGGTCTTCAGAGAGGCCTTCCAGCCGGTGGGCTTTTGGAATTTGGGCAGTCTCATGCGCTCCACCTCCGTTTCTCCATGGACTGGACGCTTAAAAAAAGGAACACACCCACCACGGTGAGCAGATATACCAGGGCCGTCAGGTCAAAGACCCCGTCTGCGAACCGGTAGAACCGGTCAAAGAGGGAGAGTTGCTCCATGACCTTGGGGAAGAGCCCCTCGAAGGACTCTGAGGACATCAGATAGGCGGCGAGGGTCCCTAGTCCCAGAATGCCGCCGGTGACCAGGCCTGCCAGGGGGCTTTTGGTCATGGAGCGGACGATGAGGGCCAGGAGCAGGATCACCACCAGGAAGGCGGCCAGGGAGCCGAAGGCCGAGGAAGAGACAAAGCCAGCCAGGTCTACGATGAAGTAGTTCAGGAGCATCACCACGAAGCAAAGACCGGCGGCGACCGCCTGACTTTCTGTCAGGGAGGAAAGGAACATACCGATGGACAGCAGGGCGGAACCCAGTAGGAAAAAGCCCAGAATGGCGCCGAAGGCTGCCGGCAGATGGACCGAGCCGAAGGCGGTCAGCAGGATGGGGTACAGGCTGAGGATGGCCAGGGGGAGCAGGAACATCACCAGCAGAGCGGCGAACTTTCCCAGGACCACCTGGGTCATGGAGATGGGCAGGGAGTAGAGGAGCTGGTCGGTCTTCTGCCGCTTCTCCTCGGCCAGGACCCGCATGGTGAGGATGGGAACGATGATGAGGAAGATGAAGGCGATGCTCTCCATCACATACTCAAAGTTAGCCACCAGGGCGTTCAGGTTGTACACCATGGTGTAGATGCCGGCAAATAGCAGGAGGAACCCGCCGAACACATAGCCGGTGAGGCTGGTGAAGTAGGAGGAGAGCTCATGGCGGAATACAGCGATCATGCGTCGTCCTCCTTTCCGGCGCTCTCCGGGCTGTCCCCGGAGGTTAGTTCGAGGAAGATATCTTCCAGGCTGGCCTTGGCGGGGGTCATCTGGAGAATGGGAAGGCTTGCGTCACTGAAGGCGAAGAAGATGTCCCGGCACAGATCCCGGAGATCTTCGCTGCTTTCCAGGCGGATACGGCAGGTGTTCTCCCGGGTGGAAACAATCTCCGGGGATATCAGGCAGGGGATGGGGCACAACGCTTTGGCGATGGCTTCCGGGGTGCCTTCCACCTCCAGCTCCAGGGTGGCCGACCCGGCAAAGAGTCTTTCCAGGTTCTCTGGGGTGTCGCAGGCCACCAGTTTGCCCCGGGAGATGATGAGGATGGTGCTGCAGATGGCCTGGACCTCCGACAGGATGTGGCTGCTGAGTATGACCGTGTGGTCCTTACCCAGGTCGGAGATGAGGTCCCGGATGCCGATGATCTGGACCGGGTCCAGACCCACCGTGGGCTCGTCCAGGATGATGACATCCGGGTCTCCCAGCAAGGCCTGGGCGATGCCCACTCTCTGCTTGAAGCCCTTGGACAGGTGCTGGATGAGCCGGTGGGCCACCTGATCGGTTTGGGTGATGGCCAGAACCCGGTCCACCTCGGCGGAGACCCTGTCCTTGGGAATTTTCTTGGCCTGGGCCACGAAGGTAAGGTATTCCCTGGGGGTCCGGTCCAGGTAGAGGGGCGGCTGTTCGGGGAGATACCCGATGAGGGCCTTGGCCTGGGCGGCCTCCTCAAAAATGTCGTGGCCGCCGATCTTCACCTGGCCGGAAGTGGCGGCCAGACAGCCGGTCATGATGTTCATGGTGGTGGACTTACCCGCCCCGTTGGGGCCTAAAAAGCCGTAGATCTGCCCCTTCTCAATGGAGAAGGACAGGTCGGACAGGGCGGTGTGGTCTCCGTATCGTTTGGTGAGATGTGTAACTTCGATCAATCGGAACCCTCCTTTGGTAGAAAAAAGGTGCGCCCATCCTGCGGTGGACGCACCGGGTATCTCGATTGTATCGTAGAGGGGCTGAAGGGGTACTGAAATTCGGGGGGAGTTCACAAAAAGGTTACAAACAGGGCAGCTGGACGGAGAAGGTGTTGGTCCCCTCCCGGCTTTCCGCCCAGATCTTGCCTTTGTGGGCCTGGACGATGCTCTGGGCGATGGAGAGGCCCAGGCCGTAGCTTCCAGAGCTGGTCCGGGCGGTGTCCACCCGGTAGAACCGCTGGAAGATGCGGGTTAGGTCCTCGGGGGAGATGGTCTCGCCCTGGTTGGTGACCGTCAACAGGCAGGTTTTTCCCGCCTGCTTCAGCCGGACAGAAACTTCCGTTTGGGGGAAGGAGTATTTCTGGGCGTTGTCCAGCAAGATCTCCGCCACCTGCCGCAGGTGGTCGGGGCTGCCCTTGAGCCGGATGCCCTCCTGGATGTGGGTCACCAGGGTCAGGTCCCGCTCAAAGAAGACCGCCTCGAAGGGGAGGACGGCGCTTTCGCACAGCTGGCTGTAGTCCAGAGGGTCAAAGGTCATTTTGGCCGCGCCGTTGTCCGCCCGGGCCAGGTCCAGCAGGCTCTCCACCAGGTTCCGCATCTGGCGGGAGGTGGTCCGGATATTCTCGGCGTATTGGACCCGGTCGGCCTCCGTGCAGCCGGGGGCTTGCAGGAGCTCCGTGGTGGTGGTGATGACCGTGAGGGGGGTCTTCAGCTCGTGGGAGGCATCGGCCACGAACTGCCGCTGCTGGTCCCAGGCCTTCTCCACCGGCCGGACGGCCCACCGGGCCAGGAAGCAGGAGATCACCAGAAAGGCGAAAAAGCCCAGCACACCAATGAGCAGGCAGGTCCGCAGGAGGCTCTCTATGGTCTGGATCTCGCTGGAAATGTCCGCAAAGACCAGCTCCTCCCCGAAGGGGGTGGTCAGGCGCAGGTAGCGCAGGTGGTAGTCCTGGATGACCCCGGTCTGTTCTCCCGCCTGGGCAGTTTCCACCAGCTTGGCCACCATGTCCTGGTCGGGCAGGTCGAAGTAGGCCCCGGTGAGGCTGAGGAGCTCTCCCTGGCTGTTGAGGTGGACCGAGAAGTAGGGCAGGAGGACATCATCCGGCCGGTCGTTAGGCGGGCCCGGCTGGAAGGGCTCCGAGGCGATGGCCTCCATCATGCGGATGCTCTGGCGCTCCAGGTTCTCCTGGGTGAAGTGGAGGACCAGGCTCAGCACCAGGCAGAGCATGAGGGTGACGATGGCCATATTGATGCACACGAACTTGATGCGCAGGCGTTTCAGCAAGTTTCATCCACCTCCAGATGGTAGCCCTGCCGCCGTCGGGCCACGATGCGGACGTTGGAGCCGATGCTGGCCAACTTCTTTCGCAGGAAGCCCACGTAGACCTCCACGTGGTTCTCCACGGCGTTGGAGTCAAAGCCCCAGACCCGGGAGAGAATGACCTCCTTGGGCAGGTTCTTGCCCTGGGACTGGAGGAGGTGGCGCATCACATCGAATTCCCGGGCGGACAGACAGACCTTTTGCTCTCCCTGCAGGAGGGTGGAGGTATCCAGCTCCAGGGAGGTGTTGCCAAAAGTTAGCTCGTTGACCTGGCTGCCCTGACGGCGGATGAGGGCATTGATGCAGGCCAGTAGCTCCCGGGTGTCAAAGGGCTTGGTCAGGTAGTAGTCCGCCCCGCAGTTGAGGCCGTGGATCCGGTCCTCTACCTCGCCTCTGGCGGTGAGCATGAGAATGGGGGTGGCGCACCGGTTGGCCCGGATGCGCTTGGCCAGCTGGTAGCCGTCCAGCTTG
>JAFYPT010000046.1 GCA_017547425.1 Ruminiclostridium sp. | reverse complement strand
GCTGCAAGGTTGAGAAGGAAGTTGTTGTCACCATCGAGGAGAAGCTGATCGACGTCAGCGAGGACCGTCCCGAGGATCTGGTTCCCCGCGCTCCTGTCGTTGTTGTCATGGGCCACGTTGACCACGGCAAGACCTCTCTGCTGGACTATATCCGCAACGCCCACGTGGCATCCGGCGAAGCCGGCGGCATCACCCAGCACATCGGCGCATACCAGGTGGATGTGGGCGGTTCCCCCATCACCTTCCTGGACACCCCCGGTCACGAGGCCTTCACCGCCATGCGTGCCCGCGGCGCTATGATCACTGACATCGCCATCCTGGTGGTTGCTGCCGACGACGGCATCATGCCCCAGACCATCGAGTCCATCAACCACGCCAAGGCAGCTGAGATCCCCGTCATCGTTGCCATCAACAAGATGGATAAGCCCACCGCCAACCCCGACCGCATCATGCAGCAGCTGACCGAGTACGGTCTGGTGCCCGAAGAGTGGGGCGGTGAGACCATCGTCTGCCCCATCTCCGCAAAGACCGGTATGGGCATCGACAACCTCCTGGATATGCTGGTCCTGACCGCTGAGGTCCAGGAACTGAAGGCCAACCCCAACCGCACCGCCCACGGCGCCGTCATCGAGGCTCGCCTGGACAAAGGTCGTGGCCCCGTGGCCACCCTGCTGGTCCAGAAGGGCACCCTGAAGCAGGGCGACGTCATCATCGCAGGCACCGCTGTGGGCCGTGTCCGCGCCATGACCGACGCAAAGGGCAAGAAGATCCAGACCGCAGGTCCCTCCGTGCCTGTTGAGATCATTGGTATGGGCGAAGTCCCCAGCGCCGGTGACGACTTCCATGCAGTTGCTGACGAGCGCATGGCCCGTGAGCTGGTGGAACAGCGCAAGCACGAGAACAAGATGGCCGCCAACTCCGGCAGCAAGGTCACCCTGGACGACCTGTTCTCCCACATCCAGCAGGGCGAGCTGAAGAAGCTGAACGTCATCGTCAAGGCAGACGTTCAGGGTTCCGCAGAAGCCGTCAAGGCCTCCCTGGAGAAGATCACCAACGAAGAAGTGGCCGTCCGTGTCATCCACTGTGCTGTCGGCGCCATCAACGAGTCCGACGTCACCCTGGCTGCCACCTCCGGCGCCATCATCGTCGGCTTCAACGTCCGTCCCGACGCCAACGCCAAGGACTCCGCCGTCCGCATGAAGGTCGACATGAGAATGTACCGTGTCATCTACGACGCCATCAACGAGATCGAGTCTGCCATGAAGGGCATGCTGGCTCCCAAGTTCAAGGAAGTGGAACTGGGCTCTGCAGAGGTTCGAGAGGTCTTCCGCATCACCGGCGTCGGCATGGTCGCAGGCTGCTACGTTACCGAGGGCAAGATGCAGCGCGGCGCTCAGCTCCGCCTGGTCCGCGACGGCATCATCATCTACGACGGCACCATCTCCACCCTGCAGCGCTTCAAGGATTCCGTCAAGGAAGTGGCCGCCGGCTACGAGTGCGGCATCACCTTCGAGAAGCACCAGGACATCAAGCACGGCGACGTCATCGAAGCCTTCATCATGGAGCAGATCCAGGTCTGATCCAACCACCACTGAAGAGGTATTACTATGGCATCCAACCGCATTGGACGAATCAACGAGGAGATCCAGCGTGAGCTGGCCTCCCTGCTGCGCACGGTCAAGGACCCCCGTGTCCACGGCCTGGTGACCATCACCCGTGTGGAAACCACCCCCGACCTGCGCTTTTCCAAGATCTATGTGAGCGTTCTGGACAAGAGCGATGTGAAGGAGGTCGTCAAGGGCCTCAAGTCCGCCGGCGGTTACCTGCGCCGGGAGCTGGGCCGCGCCCTCTCCCTGCGCTACACCCCCGAGCTGGTCTTCCAGGCCGATGACTCCATCGACCGGGGCACCCACATCCTCAAGCTCCTCAACGACATTGAACGCAAGGAAGGCGGCGGAGCAGAATGACCATTTCTGAAACCGCCCGCACCCTTCTGACCCTGGACAACGTCCTCATCCTCACCCACCGTCGCCCCGACGGTGACACCATCGGCTGCGGCGCCGCCCTGTGTCTGGCTCTGCGTCAGCTGGGCAAGACCGCCTGGGTCCTGCCCAATGAGGACGCCCATGGCCTGTTCGACCCCTACTTCGAAGGGGTCCTGGCCCCCGCAGATTTCCAGTATGACGCAGTGGTGGCGGTGGACACCGCCGCCACCGGCATGCTGCCCAACAGCGCCAAGTTCTTAAAGGACCGGATCGATCTGTGCATCGATCACCACGGCTCCAACGAGGGCTACGCCAAGGAAACCTGCGTGGATCCCGACGCTGCCGCCTGTGGCGAGGTGATGTACCGAATCTTTGTGGAGATGGGGGTGGAGATCACCGCCCCCATTGCCCTCCTCCTGTATATGGCCATCGCCACGGACACCGGCTGCTTCGTCTACTCCAACACCACCCCGGAGACCCATCGGATCGCCGCCGCCCTCATGGAGACCGGCTTCGATGCGCCCTGGGTGAACAAGCGCCACTTCCGGGTGAAATCCCTGAAGCGGATGCAGATCGAGAGCCGTCTTATCCAAGAAATGGACCTGGAGCAGGATGGCAAACTGGTCTTCGCCTATGTGACCCTGGACCTCATCCGGGACATCCAGGCCACCGAGGAGGACCTGGAGGATATTTCCTCCTTCATCGGCCTCCTGGAGGGCGTGGACAACGCCGTCACCGTCCGTCAGCTGAATCCCCAGGAGTGCAAGATTTCTCTGCGCACCGACGGCAAGACCCTGAACGCCTCCGACGTCTGCGCCCACTTTGGGGGCGGCGGTCACGCGGCAGCGGCAGGGTGCACCATTCTCGGCACGCCCAAGGTGGCCAAGGCCGCCATGCTGGATGCCATTAAGAAGGTGCAGCATGGCTAACGGCATCATCGTCATCGACAAGCCCCAGGATTGGACCAGCCACGATGTGGTGGCCAAGCTTCGGGGCATCCTCCGGGAGCGCCGCATCGGCCACGCCGGTACCCTGGACCCCATGGCAACGGGTGTTCTTCCCGTCTTCGTGGGCCGGGCCACCCGGGCCGTGGAGTTTGCCGCCGAACGGGAAAAGGAGTATGTGGCCGGTCTTCGCCTGGGCCAGATCACTGACACCCAGGACATCACCGGCAACACCCTGGAGACCCGCCCGGTCTCCGTGACCAGAGCTGACCTGGAAGCCGTTCTGGACCAGTTCCGGGGGGGCATCCACCAGATCCCCCCCATGTACTCCGCTCTGAAAAAGGACGGCAAGAAGCTCTATGAGCTGGCCCGCCGGGGAGAAGAGGTGGAGCGCAAACCCCGCCCCATCACCATCTACGAGCTGGAACTGCTGGAACAGACTTCCCCCACGGAGTTCGCCCTCCGGGTCCTGTGTTCCAAAGGAACCTACGTCCGCACCCTCTGCCATGACATTGGGCAGGTTCTGGGTTGCGGCGGCACCCTGTCCTCCCTGCGGCGGACCAAGTCTGCCGGGTTCACCCTGGAAGACGCCGTCACCCTGGAGGACCTGAACGCCATGGAAACCCCCGGGGACAAGCTGCTCCCTGTGGAATCCTACTTCTACCGGCATCCCGTCCTCCAGCTGGAGAGCGAGACTGCAGAGAAAAAGGTCCGCAACGGCAACGTTGTCCACACCGATGCCCCCGAGGGCATCTACCGAGTCCACAGCCGTGCACAGGAGTTCCTGGCCCTCAGCCAGGTAAAAGACGGCTGTCTGACCACCATCAAAAGCTTTTTCGAAGTGTGAGGCATTCCGCCCCGCTTCATTTCCATCGTATGTGGAAGGAAGGAGCATCCTCTTGAACGAAACAAAACGAGTGATCGCGCTGGGGTTCTTCGACGGCGTCCACAACGGACACGCCGCCCTCATGCGCCGTACTGCCCAGGTGGCCAAGGAGATTGGAGCCATCCCCTCCGCCTTCACCTTTGACCCCCATCCCCAGAATGTCATTCTGGGGAAGCCCCTGCCCCTCATCACCTCCCCCGAGGACCGCGGCGACCTGATGCGGAAGTATTATGGCATCCAGGACGTGATCGTGGAG
>JAFYPT010000045.1 GCA_017547425.1 Ruminiclostridium sp. | reverse complement strand
GGGTCACCACGTTTTGCTTGACAAAACGCGAAAAATCGTATAAGCTGTTGCAAGACAGCGAGTTGGTGTTGATTGTAACGAGGGTCCACCCGTTCCCATTCCGAACACGGAAGTTAAGCTCGTTTACGCCGAAGATACTTGCCTGGAGACGGGCCGGGAAAATAGGTAACGCCAACATTTGGAGGAGTCGAAAGACTCGGCTCCTCCACCATATGCCTCTTTAGCTCAGTCGGTAGAGCACGCGGCTGTTAACCGCGGTGTCGTAGGTTCGAGTCCTACAAGAGGCGCCATCGTTAATTACCTGATTCAGGTTTTTAAATATAGTAGGGGAACCGGATATATGGGCCTTTAGCTCAGTTGGTTAGAGCAGCCGGCTCATAACCGGTCGGGCCACGGTTCGAGTCCGTGAAGGCCCACCATACAGGGGTATAGCTCAGTTGGTAGAGCAGCGGTCTCCAAAACCGCGTGCCGAGGGTTCAAGTCCTTCTGCCCCTGCCACAAATATGGCGCGGTAGTTCAGTCGGTTAGAACGCCGGCCTGTCACGCCGGAGGTCGAGGGTTCGAGTCCCTTCCGCGTCGCCATATTTGCTGCTGTAGCTCAGTAGGTAGAGCGCATCCTTGGTAAGGATGAGGTCAGCGGTTCAAATCCGCTCAGCAGCTCCAAAAAGCTTCGAAATCTTCGGATTTCGGAGCTTTTTCTTTTTCCAGAACCTGATCCAGAGCGCATCCTTACCAAGGATGCGCTCTATTTTTGTAAGAAAATCTAATGAACCACATAGAACTCTCCCTCTGGCTTTTTCGGTCATTTTATGCTATAAGTATACTGAGGAAATTTTTCCAAAGGAGAGATTTGCGTGAATTTATTTGATATTCTGGGTCCCGTCATGGTTGGGCCGTCCAGCTCCCACACGGCGGGCGCTGCCCGCATTGGCCTCATGGCCCGGACCCTTCTGGGCGAGGAGCCAGTAGAGGCAGCCATCCATTTACACGGTTCCTTTGCGGAAACCGGCCCCGGACACGGTACGGACCGTGCCCTGGTGGGCGGTATTTTGGGTATGCGGCCGGATGACATGCGCATCCCCGATGCCTTTCAGGAAGCGAAGAAGGCTGGTTTGACCTTTACCATTGGCCAGCTTCGCCTGCGGGATACCCATCCCAACACGGCAGTGGTCCGGCTAAAGAGCGCCAGCGGTAAGAAACTGGGCATCCAGGCATCCAGCCTGGGCGGCGGCCGTATTCAGGTGAATAAGCTGGACGGCATTGACGTCAATTTCAGTGGTATGTTCAATACCCTGGTTATCCGCAACAAAGACGAGAGCGGTGTGGTTGCTGGTGTCACCAACATTCTCAGCCAGCTGAAGCTGAACGTGGCCAACATGAGTGTCAACCGCCACAAGCGTGGGGGCGACATGCTCATGGTCATTGAGATGGATGAGCACTTAAAGCCCAGCCATGTGCAATTTTTATCGGAGCTGCCGGGTATCTTCTCGGTAGCCTATTACGATAAGGAGGAGGAAGACGATGGTTCTGGATTCGATGAAGGAGATCTTTGAGCAGATGGAGACCCATGGCCTGCCCTTCTGGGAAGTGGTCCTGCGGGCGGATATGGAGGACCGTCAGGTCACCCGGAACCAGTCCATGGCCAAGATGCTCACCACCTGGCAGGCCATGGTGGATGCGGCGGATACCTACACCGGCACCCGGCGTAGTGTCAGCGGACTGGTGGGCGGCGACGGCTTGAAGATGCGTCAGTACTCCATCCGTGGCCAGGCCATGTCCGGTGGCTACGTCAGCGAGGTCATCGCCGAGGCCCTGAGTATGGCAGAGTCCAATGCCTGCATGCGCCGCATCGTGGCGGCTCCCACTGCAGGCGCCTGCGGCGTTCTGCCCGCCGTTCTGCTCCCCCTGTGCAAGCGGGAGAATCTGACCCAGCATAAGATTCTGGAGGCCCTGTATGTAGCCAGCGGTATCGGTATGGTCATTGCCACCAAGGCCTGTATCGCCGGTGCGGCCGGCGGCTGCCAGGCCGAAATTGGCACGGCTTCTGCCATGGCAGCCGGTGCACTGGTGGCCGTTCGTGGCGGCAGCGGCGCTCAGATCGGCCATGCGGTGGCCATGACCCTGAAAAACTTGATGGGCCTGGTGTGCGACCCGGTGGCCGGTCTGGTGGAGGTTCCCTGCGTGAAGCGTAACGTCATCGGCGCTGTCAATGCTGTCAGCTGTGCCGATATGGCTCTGGCCGGCGTGGAAAGCCGCATCCCTGTAGACGAAGTCATCGAAGCCATGGGTGAAGTGGGCATGCGTATGCCTGTGGAGTTCCGTGAGACCGCTCTGGGCGGTCTGGCAGCCACCCCCACGGGCATGGCAGTCAAGGCCAGAATGCACAAGCAGGGCTGACCACCATGTCTATGACCTTATATTTGATTCGCCACGGTGAGACGGATTGGAACCGTCAGCATCGATTCCAGGGAAGCAACGACATTCCCTTGAATGAGAACGGACTGGCGGTTGCCCGGGAAACCGCTGCTGGGATGGCTCGGGTGGGGCTGACCTTTGACCGTATTTATTCCAGTCCCTTGTCCCGTGCTTATGAGACCGCCCGGATCCTCTGCCCCCAGCAGGAGATCCAGGTGGATCAGCGCCTTCGGGAGGTCTCCTTCGGGGACCTGGAAGGAGAGGTTTACCAGGACGTGAAGTCCCTCCCCATGCCTGCACCCGGCGGGGAGGATATTCCGGAGCTTCAGAGCCGTGTCCTGTCCTGCCTGGAGGAGATCATGACAGACCCGGAAAACCAGGGAAAGCGGATCCTGGTGTCCGCCCACGGCGGGGTCATTCGCAGCGTGATGATGCACCTGAAAGACCTCCCCCGGGAGGAGTTCTGGCGGGGCGGTGTCAGCAAGAACTGCGGCATGACCATTCTGGATGTGGAGGGAGAGACCCTCACCATCCGGGAGGAAAATAAAGTATTCTATAATACACCTTCTTGATAAAATGGTTTAACCATTTTATCATGCCATTGCAATGGCACGCCGCCACTGGCGGCAAGAAGTGTATTGCACGGCGTTTTTTGCGGCACTTGCCGCAAGCTGCTTGTAAAGCAGCCCAATAAAACGGGATGATACCGTTTTATTAAAAAATAGTATTAAAAGAGATCCTGGATACGAAATTCGTATCCAGGATCCTTTTTTGCGATTCTTGCAAAAGTATCGTGGTCTTATAGGCGGTCATATGGTATACTGGTGTAAATTCAGGTCGGGGGGAGAGATTCCATGGATACCGTGCTGTTTACCACACCAAAAAGAGAGGCGACCCTGGTGATTTTAGATCAGGGCAAGGTCCGTACCGTGGCCCTGAAGGACAGGGAACGCTGGACCCTGGGCCGTGCCGCGGGGACCATCACCCCCGATATTCCCCTGCAGTCCACCATCGCCAGCCGACAGCACGGAGAGTTTCTGTGCCATGACGGCAGATGGTATTACAAGGAGGGGGGCAGCGTCAACGGGACCTTCCACAACGGGCGGTTCATGGGCCCGGAAACGGGAGGCAAGACCCGAATGACCATCCTGAACAGCGGGGACACCCTGCGGATCGACTACAAGGACCTGACCCGCCCGGATGAACGAGGGGTCTGGATGCTGTTCACCACCGACCTTGGGGCCGTGACCTGGCGATATCGGGATCTGAAGGGCCAGAGCCTCTGCCGGATCGGTCGGGAAGAGGGCCAGTGTGAGCTGGTGTTCCCCTTGCCCTATGTCTCCGCCTGCCATGCGGAACTGCGGAAGAAAGGGAACCAATGGCACCTGTCTGACCAAGGCAGCACCGCGGGCACCTGGGTCAACGGCATCCGGGTAATCAGTTCTGTGCTGCTGAGGGAGAAAGACCATATCTCCATCTGCGACTGCCACATGATTTTCACCGGCCAGGGCCTGATCTACTCTGCCCGGACTGACCAGAGGACTCGTCAGGAGAAGTCCCAGAGCCAGTCCCGCTCTGGCGGAGACGTGGTCCTGGAGGCCAATATCCAGTCCAAGGTGGTGAAGGACCAGAGCGGCCACGGCCAGAAGGAACTGATTCGAAACGTGAAGTTGTCTGTGGGGAGCGGCCAGTTGGTGGCCCTGCTGGGTGGCTCCGGCGCGGGCAAAACCACCGTGATGAACGCCCTCAACGGCATGGACCAGCTGGGGGTGAAGGGGCAGGTCCTCTACCGGGGAGAAGACCTCTACCGGAATTTTGAACGGCTGAAATACCTCATTGGCAGTGTGCCCCAGGAGAATGTGGTCCACGATATGCTGACGGTGGAGGAGGAACTGCGGGATGCCGCCCTCCTTCGGCTGCCCAAGGACATGGGTTCCAGAGGGATCCAGCGGCAGGTGGAGGACACCATGGCCGCCCTGAACCTGACCCAGAAGCGAAAGACCCAGATCCGAAAGCTCAGCGGCGGCGAACGGAAGCGGGTGAACATCGGCGTAGAGCTGGTGGCAGACCGGGAACTCCTCTGCCTGGACGAGCCCGACGCTGGTCTGGACCCTCTGGCCAAAAAGGATCTGTTCACCACCCTGCGGGACCTGGCCCATGACCGGGGCAAGAGCATCCTGGTCATCATCCACGACGTGTCCGAGATCGACCTCTTTGACCAGGTCATCATGATGGCCAAGGTAGACGGGGTGGGTCGACTGGCCTTTGAGGGTTCTCCGGCAGCAGCGAGAACGTATTTCGGCGTGGAGGACCTCAGCGAGGCCTATGTGGTCATCAGCAAAGACCCAAAACGCTATGTAAGGGGTTAAACCATGAGTAAGAGAAGAGAGCGGATCTCCGGCTTCCGGGAGTGGCGTGTGCTGGCCCGGCAGGCCCGACGGATCCTGTTCAGCGACAAGAAAAATTTATTGGTTTCTTTGATTTTCCCGGTGTGTGCGGCCCTCATCACCGTTTGGATCGCCGGAGAAAACATGTTCGTTCACTACGAGGGCACCAAGTCTGCCTGCTTCGTGCTGGTGAGCGCAGCCATCTGGTGCGGCCTGTTCAACTCCATCCAGATCGTGGTCCGGGAGCGGGCCAACATCAAGCGGGACTACACCGCCGGTCTGCGCCTGCGGTGCTACACCGCCTCCCGGGCAGAGCTCCAGCTGGTTCTCTGTCTTATCCAGAGTGCATTGCTGACGGCGGCCTTTCTGGGGGTGGAGAAAAAGTTCGGCAACACCCTGCCGGGCCAGGGCCTGATTTTGGAGAACCCTCTGCTGGAGTGCTATGTGAGTATCTTCCTGCTGATGTTTGCGGCCGATGCCACGGGCCTCTTGGTCTCCTGTCTGGTCCGCAAGACCGAGACCGCCAACGTGCTGGCCCCCTATATCCTTATCGTGCAGCTCATCTTCTCCGGCATCCTCTTCCCCATGAAGGACCAGGCGGAGACGGTGTCCTATGCCATGCTGAGCCGGTGGGGCATGGAGGCCCTGGGCAGCACCTGCCTGCTCAATGACCTGCCCCTGAAGATCCAGGCCACCGTCCCCACGGTGCCCCACGAGGCGGAGGATATGTTCCTGTCCACCGCCCAGCATCTGCAGGATGTGTGGGTGATCCTGGGGGCCTTTGCCCTGGGGTGCATCTTCCTGGGCAACCTGGCCCTCCATCGGGTGGCCAGGGACACCCGGTAAGGGAAGGAGGAAGAGAGAATGTCCATTGAATCAAGAATCCGTTCCTATGAGCCGGTCTTTCGGGAGTGGCAGGTGAAGGAATACCTGGGCGGCGGCTCCGGCGGCCAGACGGGGGTCTACCGGATCGTCCGTCCCCACAGCGGCTGGGAGGAAGTGGGCGCCCTGAAGGTGGTCACCATCGTGGAGGCCAAGGGAAAGCTCCAGGACCAGTCGGAGGCCTATCAGCAGGACTACCTGCGCCATCGGCAGCAACTGCGGGCCAGAGCCGAGCAGGAGGTCCAGCTCATGTACCGCCTGCGGGACTGCCCCCAGGTGGTCAACTACCAGGACTACACCTTTGTCAATTGGCAGGCGGACAACAGCTACGGCTGCGATATGCTCATCCGCATGGAGCTGCTCACCAGCCTGGAGACCGTGCTCATGCGCCAGACCTTCCATGAGTCAGGGGTCCTGCGGGTGGGACGGGACCTGACCGAGGCTCTCATTCGCTGCCATCAGGAGGGGATCATCCACCGGGACATCAAGCCGGCCAACATCTTTGTCACTGACAGCGGGAATTACAAGCTGGGAGACTTCGGCATCGCCCGGATCCTGGATGACACCCAGTTTGCCTACACCAGCATTGGAACCCGGGCCTATGCCTCCCCGGAGCAGACCCGGCAGGAGACCTATGACCACCGGGTGGATATCTACAGCCTGGGTTTGACCCTGTATGAACTGAGCAACGGGGGCAAGCTCCCTTATGCCGAGTCCGGCTATATCCGCCACGACGAGGTTCTGCGGCGACTGAATGGGGAGCCTCTGCCTTCTCCCAGTCAGGCCAGCCCGGCCCTGGCGGCGGTGATCCTGAAGGCCTGCGCCTACTCCCCCGACCAGCGGTATCCCGACGCCCGGGCCTTCCAGAGGGCTCTGGAGGAGGCAGGGCAGAAGCGGTCCCAGCCCAAGAAGGAACCCCAGAAGCAACAGGCGGCAGATCCCTACGCCACCGCCTATGCCCAGCCAGGTCAGCAGGTTCCGCCCAGGGAGCCTCCCAAAGCGGAGCCGGTGAAAACACAGCCCCCGCCCAAGGTGGAGACACCCAAGAGCGGCAGTCCCAAGACCCAAAAGAAGACGAAGAGACGGCGGTTCAGCGGCGGAAACAAGGTGCTGGTCGGGCTCGTTCTTCTTGGCGTGATCGGCTATCTGGCCAGCCTGAGTTTGCCGATCATGGAGAAGCTGGAGAACAGACAGCCCAACACCTATTCCTATCAGGTGATGGACTGCTCCTGGACCTCGGCCAGTGTGTATGCCCAGGCCATGGGGGGAAAGCTGGTTTCCATTGACAGCAAGGAAGAGCTGGATGTGATCCTGGATCAGCTGAATGACCAGGGATATCAGGATGTGATCTTCTATGTGGGCGCCTGCCGATGGCCGGATGCCCAGGACGATTACCCCGGGCCGACAGATTATTACTGGACGGCAGACGGCATCTACCGGGACAGCTGGATGGGCCGAAAGATCAACCGGGACTCCGGCTGGCTGGCTGACCTCTGGCAGCCGGGAGAACCTTCCCTGGAATACAATGGGAACCTGGAAACCTGCCTGACCCTGGAGTATATAAACGGACGGTGGGGCCTGAACGATGTTCGGGATGATCTGCTGTCTCAGGCGGCTCATCTCAGCGGCAGAGTGGGTTACATCGTGGAATATGAAGAGTGAAAAACGTCCCTGGATACCGGGTGGTATCCAGGGACATTTCTTATTTCATCAGGGTCTGCCCGTCATGGTAGGCCTGCCCCACCACACCTCCCAGGGTGCGGTAGAGACGGCGGGCCCGGTCGTAGGACAGGGCGTGGAGCTTGTCGGCATCCACCAGACCGTCCTCACCCAGGATGGATTCGTCGGCACTCATGTTCATCACTTCACCCACGATGCAGATAAGGCCCCGTTTCTCTTCCATCTCCACCACCTGGCACTCCAGGGTCAGGGGGAGTTCCTCAAAGAGGGGGGCATCCACGAAGTCGCTCTTTCGGGCATGGAAGCCGGCTTTTTCGATCTTGTTCTCTTCAAAGCCGGTGGCCAGACCGAAGTAGTCGGCTTCTACCAGGTGGGCTTGGTCGGCAAAGCTCATGGTAAAGGCTTTTTTCAGAAAAATATTGTCAGTGGTTTTGTGTCGGCGGGAGATGTGGATGTTCACATACTTGGCGCCGCACATACCGCCCCAGCCCACGTTCATGGCGTTGGGGGTGCCGTTCTCGTCATAGGTGCCGATGACCAGCACAGGCTGGGGATAAAAGGCCACATCGCTGAAATTCTTTCGCATGGGGAACCTCCGTTGGGAAAATATTATCCCCATTTTACCACAGCCGGTGGAAAAAAGCAAAAGTCCGGACACCGAAGTGTCCGGACTTTTCATATCACAAAAATCTCGTATTTGAGGAAAAGGCTTGCCTTTTCCTTCAAAGTCATCACAGGCCCAGGGGGGTGATGGCGCAGTAGTCTTCGATGGTGCCATGGTTGTAGAAGCACTCCAGGATCTGCTTGCCGATGGGGTGCAGATCCTCGGTGTCGTACACAGCCAGCTCACGAGCGAAGAAATCGTAGAGGATCTCTGCGCCCTTGTCGTAGCCTTCCTCACCCAGCGCAGCCTGCTTTTCGGGGCGGAGGAACCGGGAGCTGATGTGCTGACCGTCCACCTTCATCTCCTTCAGGGCGTAGCCAAAGAGGGGGCAGCGGGCGGGGACCAGACGGTCCATCTTCATGTTGACGCCGCCACGGCGGGCCAGGTACTCACGAGAGATCTGCTCGGGAGCGAAGCCGGTCTTGTAGACACCGATGTGCTGGTTGGGGATCAGAACGTAGCGGGTGTTGGGGCAGGACAGGATCTGCTCCAGCAGCAGGTTGGCCTGCTTGACACGTTCGCCGGTGGCAAAGGGCCAGTAGGAGCCGACACCTTCGCTGGCCAGGCTGGGAGCGGAACCGCTGTCGGCGATGCTGGGGTTCTTATAGCCTCTGGGGGCAATCAGACGCCACAGCCAGGCCAGAGCGGGGGGGATGATGCCCATGAGACCCAGAATGCCATAGTTAGGGGCATCTGCGGTGGAGGGGGGCATACGAACACCGAAGGAGCGGACATCCACTTCCACGGGCTTATCCACGATGCGGTCGATCATCCGGCGGGGGATGATGACACGGGGGTTGGGGCAGGGAGTGCCGTCAGAGTCCAGGGAGTGCTCCCAGGGCAGGCAGGTGGCACGGGGCACGCCGTCCAGGTTGAAGAACATCAGGTTCTCCTTGCTGTGGATGGCGATCTTTTCGTAGAGGGGATCGCAGCCGTATTCGGTGATGCCGTCCACGCGGATGAACCAGCCGTCCTCGCCGTCAGTGACGGCCAGCTTGCCGCTCTTGGGCTGGTAGCTGGGCTGGCAGAGGGCCATGTCGTCGGTGACGGGCTCAATGGTACAGGTGTCACTCATGGAGATGAAGGTTTCTTCACCGGTCTCGATGTGCACGCCCAGCAGGACACGGCCGTCATCCACACGGGGAACATCCTGCAGCAGCTCACTCTTACCGCCGCCGGAGGCACCCTCGTGCATCATGACCATCTCGTTCTCGTAGGGGGTGATGATGCGGGCAGCAGAGGCGTGGGCGGTGACCCAGCCCTCGTGCTCGCCGATGTCCAGCAGGATGCTGTAGATGCCCTTCTTGGCGGAGGGACCGGGGTACAGGTTGTAGGCAAAGACCTCGTGGAGGTCGTCGTGGCGGCTGTGGACCACCACCTGCTTGCCGCCGAAGTGGGTGTGGCGGAAGGGAGGTGCCACATAGACCACAGCACGGGGGGTGAAGGTCTCGATCTCGCGGGCGTTCACAAAGGCCTGGAGCTGAGCCAGGGCGAAGGCGAAGAAGGCGGTGTTTCTGGGGCAGACCAGGATGGAGTCATAGCCGAACTGGTAGCCGCCGGACTTGAAGGGCACCAGGATGAGCTCCTGGCGGGACAGCCACTGATAGGTCTCCTCCCGCAGGTCAGAGAAGGGGTAGCCGTAGACCTCCTCGAACTTGGGCTTGTCGGTGGGCATGTCGTCAGCGATGCGCATGCAGTCGGGGTCACGACGGCGCATGTAGTCTTCCACGAAGTTGACGGAGGCGCCGTTGCGGCAGCGGACCACGGTGGCTTCCTTCACCAGCTTGCCCTTCACGTCAAAGTTGACCTCGATGGTGTCGGTGTATTCGTTGCCGAAGATCAGCTCATACAGGGTCTCCTTGGTCTCGGGGACGATGACACTGGGGCTGTTGGATAGAATACGCTCCATATCGGGGGTAAAGTTGAACTTTTCCAGTAACTTGTTCATATAAAATCAACCTCTCTTTCTACCTCTCCAAAAGGCGCAGATAGGGTATTTGCTCTCTTGATTAGTATATTATTTTATCTTATATCGTGTGCGCTGTCAATAGACTTTCGCCCTTGAAAAACAGACTTTTTGCAAGTCGACTTGCCGGAACTTGCATGACATCCGAGTCGGGAGAAAATGGTCGGGAACGTTGACCTTTTGGTCGGAGAACCGTATAATAGGGTGTAATTTGTTTTGGATCAAACGCCAGCGGGCGTGTGGAGGAATAGAGTTATGATTCGATTTGAATGCGATTACGCCGAAGGGGCCCACGAGCGGGTCATTCAGCGACTGGTAGAGACCAACATGGAGCAGACCCCCGGCTACAGCGAGGATCACTACTGCGAAACCGCCCGGGGCTACATCCGGGACCTGTGCCAGGATGACACCGTGGCTGTCCACTTCCTGGTGGGCGGCACCCAGACCAACGCTCTGGTCATCGCCGCCGCCCTGCGGCCCCATCAGGGGGTCATTGCACCCATGGTAGGCCACATCAACGTCCATGAGACCGGCGCTGTGGAGTCCTACGGCCATAAGGTCCTGGCGGTCCCCTGCGGCCGGGACGGCAAGATCACCGCCCAGGATGTGCGGAATGTCTACCACGGCCACTGGAACGACGTGACCCATGAGCACATGGTCCAGCCCGGCATGGTGTACATCTCCCAGCCCACCGAGAACGGCACCCTGTACTCCAAGGCGGAGCTGGAGGCCATGTGGGAGGCCTGCCAGGACTGCGGCCTCTTCCTGTTTATTGACGGCGCTCGTCTGGGCTACGGTCTGGTGAGCGAGGCCTGCGACCTGACCGTGCCCGACCTGGTCTGCCTGAGCGACGCTTTCTACCTGGGCGGCACCAAGCAGGGCCTGCTGTTCGGTGAGGCTCTGGTTCTCACCAACCCCGCTCTGAAGAAGGACTTCCGCTACCTTATCAAGCAGCACGGCGGTCTGCTGGCCAAGGGCCGTCTGCTGGGTGTGCAGTTCTGCACCATGTTTGAGGATGGCCTGTACTTCCAGGCCGCGAAGGAGGCCGTGGACCACGCCATGACCATCCGTCGGGCCTTTGAGGACCGGGGCTATCCCCTCCTCTTCGACTCCTACACCAACCAGCAGTTCCCCATCCTGCCCGACGACACCCTGGCCAAGCTGGAAGAGGAGTTCGCTTTCTCCTTCTGGGAGAAGGTGGACGAGACCCGCACCGCTGTCCGTGTTTGCACCAGCTGGGCCACCCAGAAGAGCTCCGTGGAGGCCCTCATCGCCGCCCTGGACCGGATCTAAGGAGAATGGAACCATGAGATTATACACTGTAGAACACAAGGGCCAGGCCTTGGTCTGTCTGGAAGATGCCGACGGTCGGCTGGCCGTCCTGCCCTATGAGACCATGAACGACCTCCTGACCGACGACCCCGCCCACCGGGATGCTGTCCTGGCCCAGGCCAGCCGGGAGATGGGGGAACTCTTCTTTGAGGGGGTCTCCGTCCTGGCTCCCATCCCCAACCCCATGCAGGATGTGATCTGCCTGGGCATGAACTACCAGAAGCACAAGGCCGAGGCCGAGCGGTTTGACGTCCAGGCCTTTACCCGGGAAAAGGCCCGGGCGGTCTACTTCTCCAAGCGGGCCGCCCACTGTCAGGGTCCCGACCAGCCCATCCCCGGCCACTTTGACATCGTGGACAGCCTGGACTACGAAACCGAACTGGCCGTCATCCTGGGCAAGGACGCTGTGAACGTGGCCGAGGAGGATGCCTTTGACTACGTATTCGGCTACACCATTGTCAACGACGTCTCCGCCCGGAACCTCCAGACCGGCCACAAGCAGTGGTACTTCGGCAAAGGCCTGGACGGCTTCACCCCCATGGGTCCCTGCATCGTCACCAAGGACGAGTTCGCCCAGCCTCCTGCCCAGGCCATCCGAACCTGGGTCAACGGAGAGCTCCGGCAGGATGCCGTCACCGATGAGCTGATCTTTGGCATCCCCCATGTGATCCACGAGCTCTCCCAGGGCATGACCCTCAAGGCTGGCACGGTCATCGCCACCGGCACCCCCGCCGGTGTGGGCATGGGCTTCGACCTGCCCAAGTTCCTGAAGAAGGGCGATGTGGTCACCTGTCAGATCGAGGGCATCGGCACCCTGGAAAATACCGTAGAGTAAAAGATACCCCCGGAACCGAACGGTTCCGGGGGATCGTTGCGTTTATGGGGTTGGCTGAAGGATGGCGGTGAAGAAGTCCTTGTCCCGGGCCAAAATCTCCCGGAGGGACCGACCGATCTGCCCCGCGTCGTTCCGGGGTGCGGCGGCCACGCCATAAGCCTCCAGGCCCAGGGCATCGGCCAGATGCAAGGCCCGATACAGGTGGTATTCCTGGGTCACGATGACCACCCGCTGGACACCGAATTCCTCCTTGGCCCGGTAGATGCTCTCGTAGGTGGAGAACCCGGCGTGGTCGGTGAGGATATCCTCTTCCGGGACCCCCAGCTCCAGGGTCACCCGTTTCATGGTGGCCAATTCGTTGTAGTCCTTCCCGCTGTCGTCGCCGGACAGGAGAACCTTATCTGCCCACCCGGCTTGGTAAAGCTCCACCCCCCGTTGGAGTCGGCTGGACAGCATGGGGGTGGGAGAGCCGTCAGAGCGGATGCCGCAGCCCAACACCAGGATGCAGTCCAGGTCTTGGGGTGGGGTGTCCTCCTGGGTGAGGATGGCATCCCGGGTGGAGAGGACCACATAGCCGCTGATGCCCAGGGCCAGGCCCAGACCCAGCAGACCCAGGATGACCAGAACCAACAGGCATCGGCCGAGAAATCCTTTCATGGTGGGGACGGGATCAGTCGTCCACGTCGAACAGGACCAGATCCTCCTCGTCGTCGGGCTCACCACGGGTGAAGGTGACACGGACGGTGGAGGAGCTCAGCATATCCTCCCGGCGGGCGAACCAGCCCTTTTCGGCCATCTGGGCAATGCCTTCTTCCAGCTTTTCAATGGTGTCGGCGGTGTCGTAGCCGGAGTAGGTGATCTTTTTAACTTCCATGGTCGTTTCTCCTTTGGTCAGTTCTGGGTGGCGGCCTTGATCATGATGGCGCACTCCATGCGCTTCTTGAAGAGCTCACAGCCGTATTCGTAGGTGCCGTTGATGTCGCCGCTGGCGTGGTAAGAGTTGGCTGCGCAGCCGCCGGCGCAGTACAGACGGGCCCAGCACTCCCGGCAGTCGGGATTGGCCACCACGTTGCAGCGGTGGAACTTCTCGCCCAGTTCGGTGTTCTTTACGCCGTCCCAGACGTTGCCCATGGAGTAGGCAGGGTCGTTGACGAACTGGTGACAGGGGAAAAGCTCGCCCCAGGGGGTAACGGCCAGGTACTCGGTGCCCGAGCCGCAGCCGGACATGCGCTTGTGGAGGCAGGGGCCGCCGGACAGGTCGATCATGTAGTGGTAGAAGGTGAAGGGACGGCCTTCCTGCTCCCGCTTGATCATCTCCTTGGCCAGGATCTCATACTGCTCGAAGAGCTTGGGCAGATCCTCCTGGTTCAGGGCCCAGGGTTCGTCGGGAGGGCTCACCACAGGCTCCATGCTCAGCTCGGTAAAGCCCAGGTCGGCCATGTGGAAGATGTCGTTGGTGAAGTCCACGTTGTCGTGGGTGAAGGTGCCGCGCATGTAGTATTCCTTGTCGCCGCGCTGCTCCACGAACCGCTTAAACTTGGGCACGATGATGTCATAGCTGCCCTGACCGGCAAAGTTCTTCCGCAGGCGGTCGTGGACCTCCTTGCGGCCGTCCAGGGACAGGACCACGTTGTGCATTTCCTTGTTGCAGAACTCGGTGACCTCGTCATCCAGGAGCATGCCGTTGGTGGTGAGGGTGAAGCGGAAGTTCTTGTTGTGGACAGGCTCCAGGGTGCGGGCGTAGCGGACCAGGTCCTTCACCACATCCCAGTTCATGAGGGGCTCGCCGCCGAAGAAGTCCACTTCCAGGTTCACCCGGGTGCCGGAGTTGGCCACCAGGAAGTCCAGAGCCTGCTTGCCCACCTCGAAGGACATGAGTCCCCGGTCGCCCTGATAGTTGCCCTGGCTGGCGAAGCAGTAGTTGCAGTTCAGGTTGCAGGTGTGAGCCACGTGGAGGCACATGGCCTTCAGGACGGGCTTGGTGGCCTGGAAAGCGGCCTGCTCCACGTCCTTCCACAGGTCGTTGGAGAAGAGCTTGCCGGACTCTTTCAGGGCCTGGATGTCTTCCAGACAGTCCCGCAGTTCCTGCTCGTTCACGTCCTCCATGTGGCCGTACTTGGCCAGCATCTGGGTGATGATCTCCTCATGGTCGGTGTTTTCGAAGAGGGCGATCATGTCGTAGGCCACCTCGTCCACCAGGTGGACGGAGCCGCTGTAGACGTCCAGGACGATGTTATATCCGTTTAATTTGTACTGATGAATCATAAGTAACGTCTCGTTTCTGTTCAGGGAGTTGGTGGAAGAAAAAAGTGCCGCTTGATCCTAGGATCAGGCGGCAGCTTTTCCCTCATTCGTTACAACAGCCGGGAATTAGCGGTTGCTGTTCTCGCACTGCTGATTGGCAAGGCCGCAGGAGGTCTTGCATGCAGACTGGCAGGAGGTCTGGCATTCGCCGCAGCCACCGGTCTTCAGGCTCTTGGCCAGGTCGCGAGTTTCCAGAGTCTTGATTCTCTTCATAAGAGAACATCTCCTTTCGGTCCCGTTTTTCACGGGTGGATAGTCGAAAATATTATAATGGACTTTACGCAGGATGTCAATGGGTTTCCCCTGCGAAAGAGTGCAAGGGTTACACACCCCGTCACTTCTTCCTCTTATACCGTCTCCACACAACATTCCCACCCTGGTCGGACTGTTCTGTCAGAGTGTAGCCGTCCAGCGCCTCTTCGCCATACCCATAAAAGAGGGGATGGTCCTGGTCTGCTCCGGTGACGGGAGCCACCACCAGGCTCAGCTGGTCAATGAGTCCGGCCCGGTGGAAGGCTCCGTTGATAATGCTTCCGCCCTCCAGCAGCAGGGTCTCGATACCGAATAAATTTTTCAGTTTCTCCAATGCCAGGGGGATGTCCAGGTCCTCGGACCCGGCCAGGATGTAGGAGATGCCTGTTTTGCGCAGATAGGCCAGGTAGGCGGGGGTTACTCCCTGGCACATGACCTGGATGATATGGCAGCCCCCGTAGCCGGGGTCCTCGTCCACGATGACCGGCTCCTTCCAGCCCAGACGGCCCCGGCGGTCAAAGGACACGGCGAAGCGGTGAGCGGCAGGATTGGCCACAAAGTCTTCTTCCGGGATCTCCGCTCCGGCAAATTCGGTCAGGTCGGGGTACCAGCCCTGGGTAAAACTTCCCTCCATGGTCACCCGGCCGCAGATGAAGCCCTGGCTGGGCAGATCCCGGTTGATCCGGTAGTAGACCTCCGTGACGGGTTCGCAGGCGGGGGTATAGAGGAAGTCCCCGGTGACCTTGCCGTCCAGGGACTGGGCCATGTGGCAGATGATATAGGGACGGTCCATGGCTTACTCCTCCACGGAAACGGTGGTGTAAGGCGGCTTGCCCCGGGTGCCGATGAGGTTTACCCCGGCCCGGAACAGGCGCTCGATGTCCTCCACCACGGGGGTGGTGATGACCTCGCCGGGGGTGATGAGGGGGATACCGGGGGGATAGGCCCAGATGTACTCG
>JAFYPT010000044.1 GCA_017547425.1 Ruminiclostridium sp. | reverse complement strand
CCGTCCACGGTGACGCTGACTTCCTCTTCCACAAAGTCCCCCTGGACCATGGTGATGTGCGTGCTGTTCTCCGGGCCATCCAGAGCGGCCTCGCCGTCTATGGTCCAGATGGTTTCCCCGTCCAGGGTCATCTCCATGGACCCCACGGCGGAGAAGTTTTCCTCCTCCAGGGCCAGAGCTTTCACGGCTTCTTTGTAACGGGCATAGCCGTTGACGCTGCCAAAAGCGGCGGTGGCGGAAACCGCCAGGACCAGCACACCTGCGATGAGACAGGTGGTTACTCGATTTCTTTTTTTCATGGAACTTCCTCCTTTGCTGAATGGTTTCCATGGCATCCATTTCTTTACTGTCCTTATTATACCGGACAACTATGAAAAAAGCATGGGAAAACTCTTAAATTTTCATTAAGAATGTAAGAAAATGAAAACGCACTCTCCCTCTGGCACACGGAAGAAAACTATGTTATACTATTAAAATTATTGGGAAAGGAGGGAGGTTTCCGCCATGAGACAACTGCACAAACTGCCGCTCTCCCTTTGCGGCGTTTTCCTGCTCCTTTGGAGCATGGTGCTGCCTGCCGCCGCAGCCAAAGCCGGAACCGCCCCCGCCCCTAATATGTCCATCGTCTATGGCATCGTGGCCGCCCTGTCCCTGCTGCTCTTCATCGGCTACTGCGCCCTCATCCGCCAGAAAAACCTCTGGATGCTTCTGGTCTTCCTGTCGGTCTTCGTGGTGAACCTGGGCTACTTCTCCCTGGCCATTTCCCGGACCCTGGGCGAGGCCCTCCTGGCCAACCGGCTGGCCTACCTGGGGTCGGTCTTCCTCCCCCTGTGCATGCTGATGGTCATTCTCCACGCCTGCCACCTCCCCCGGCCCAAGTGGATGCTGACCCTGCTGGTGTGCGTCAGCATCGCCATGTTCCTCATCGCCGCCAGCCCCGGCTATCTGACCTGCTACTACCAGGAGGTCACCCTGGTCTTTGTGAACGGCATGGCCCTTCTGGAAAAGGTCTATGGTCCCCTTCACCCCCTCTACCTGGTCTACCTCCTGTCCTACCTGGGTCTTATGGCAGTGGCCATCCTTCTGTCCTATAAAAAGCAGAAGAGCGTTTCCTGCAAGCACGCCATCCTCCTGCTCCTGGTGGTCTTCCTGAACATGGCCATCTGGGCGGTGGAGCAGATGATCTACTGGGAGTTTGAGCTGCTGTCCGTGTCCTACATCGCCAGCGAGCTTCTCCTCCTCATCCTCTACAGCATGATGCAGGACTACGAAGCCCTGATGGAAGAGGAGCACGCCACCCCGACCCAGGGCTTCTCCCAACGGCGGATCGAGGCCATCCTGACCGGTTGGCCCCCTGCAGCGGAGCTCACTGCCCGGGAAAAGGACGTCCTTCGGGCCCTCCTGGCCGACAAGCCCCGGAAGGACATTGCCGCCGACCTCTACATCTCCGAGCACACGGTGAAGAAGCACACCTCCAACATCTTCTCCAAGCTGGAGGTCTCCAGCCGGGAGGAGCTCTTCTCCAGAGCTGACAGCGAAACACCCCAATAAACATCAAACGGAGCCGACACAAGTCGGCTCCTTCTTTTTTTAGGATTACCCCATGGTAGCCCCCTTTTACCCCGGCAGGGCTACTGCTTTTTTCAGAGGAATGTGGAATAATACTGGCAAAGAAAGCACACCCCCGACCAACGCGACCAGATGAAAAGGAGGACCTATCATGGGATTTTTCGGAAAACTGTTTGACAAGAAAGTGTGCGACCTCTGCGGCGGCGACATCGGCCTGCTGGGCAACCGCAAGCTGGAGGACGGCAACATGTGCAAGACCTGTGCCAAGAAACTCTCCCCCTGGTTCTCCGAGCGGAGGAAGAGCACCATCGAGGATATCCAGGCTCAGCTGGCCTACCGGGAGGAAAACCAGAAGGAAGTGGAAAACTTCCACGTGACCCGTGTTCTGGGTCGGGACCATTTCGTCTGCCTGGACGAGGACGCCGGGAAGTTCCTGGTGGCCGAGGGCAAGAACTTCCGGGAGGACAACCCCGACGTGCTGACCTTCTCCCAGGTCACCGGCTGCGACCTGGACGTGGAAGAGGATCGGGACGAGATCACCTACACCAACAGCGAGGGCGAGGAGGTCAGCTACCGTCCCCCCCGCTACCGGATCAGCTATGACTTCTACGTCATCATTCGGGTGAACCACCCCTACTTCGACACCATGCGCTTCCGCCTGAACAACAACTCCGTGGAGGGTGCCCAGACCACCGGCTTCGGCAGCGGCGACCCCACCCGGACCCCCGACTACCAGGAGTACTGGAACATGGGCCAGGAGATCAAGGCCGTCCTCACCCAGGTCCGCCAGGATGCCCGGGCGGCAGCTGCCGAGGCAGCCGCACCCAAGGCGGCGGTGACCTGCCCCTGGTGCGGTGGTACCGACGTGCCCGATGCCAACGGCTGCTGCCAGTACTGCGGCGGCTCCCTGAAAGGCTGAGCCACACACATACATAACCACCCCATAGCAGAGAAAGGAGCACGCCATGAAACGATTATCATCCCTCACCGCCATCCTTCTGTCTCTTCTGCTCCTGGCTTCCTGCGGGGGCGGTTCGGAACCCTCCGCCCCCAGCAGCGACCTACCCACCCTGGAGACCAATCTCTGGACCCTGGCCTATGACGACACCCAATGGGTCCTGGACGAGGAATATTTCTACGACGAAGAGGACTCCTCCTACGCCATCCTGACCATCCCCGGGGAGGACGACTCCGACCTGATCTACGTGGAGATCCAGGCAGACATCACCGAGCCCTATGGTTTCCGCAGTGACCTGGTCTACTACGGCTTTGACGAATACGACTACGCTGAGGAGAACGCCTACGACCTCCATGCCGTAGGCGGCGTGGACTGCCTCATGAGCGATGCGGAGTCCTGGGGCGACCCCTGCCTCCGGTACTTCGGCCGGGTGGAAGAGGCCAACGCCTCGGTCTACATCCAGATCGAAGGCCAAATCCAGGACGAACGGGTGACCGCGCTTCTGGACGGCCTGACCTTTGACCTGCCGGACATCGGAAACGAAGACGGCCCCTGGTACTGGGAGGGCGAACCCTTCCAGGGACAGGACCGGAACGTGATGATCGGCACCTACACCCTGGAAAGCACCTGGGTCCCTATCCATGGCTCCTCCATGACCTACGAGACCTTTGAGCATCAGATCGCCGTCACCGGCGACCAGGTCTTCCTCCTCTCGGACGGTGTCCTCCAGGAGTATCAGCTGACCCAGGACGGCCTGGGCTTCATTCAGGACTTCACCTTTGAGGAGGAGTACACCGGTGTCAGCATCGGCACCGACGGCAGCCTCTGGCTGTCCGACTTCATGGAACCCCTGATCCAGTGGAAGGGCGGCGAGAAGCTGGCCTCCTACGAGGGCCCGGACTATGTGGTGATGCACCCCGACCACCAGTGGGGCATCAGCTGGTTCTCCCCCGAGTGTGAAAAGATTTCCTTCTCCGGCGGCACCATGACCACCTCTTCCCTGACCCTCCAGGGTATGGAATCGGTCTCCTCCCTGTCCATCAGTCAGAACTACATCATGGCCTCCGGCTACGCCGAGGATGAGGATGCCCACAAGGTTTTCATCTATGACCTGAACGGCGCACTGGTGATGACCCTCACCGGGCCGGACAACCTGGGCAGCGTGACCTATGTGGCCGAGACCGCCAACGGCTTCCTGGCCCTGGACGGCAACATGCGTGAGATCGTCCTGTGGACCAAGGACGGCACCTACATCGGTACCACCAACGATGGCGACCTCTTCGGCACCAACTACCCCTGGTTCGCCCACGGCACCCAGCTGGACGACGGCAGCATCCTGGTGATCATGACCGATGAGCGGCCTGACCGCTCGGCCATGGAAGTGATCGCCTTCCGCCTGACTGGATTTTGATTTTCACTCCCCCAAAAATCCCCAGATACACAGTGAACAAGTCCAGTAAAAACGGACAATAGACAAAACACCCCCTGATGTAAGAAACGAAAAGTGACTACATCAGGGGGTGAAATTGTGTCCGGAGGTTGTTTTTTACTTCAGGGTTATGCTCATGCGCAGGTCGCCGTCAGCCATGCGGGAGGCAATGGCGGCTGCCTGGGCACGGTTGATGGGGGTGTTGGGGTAGAAGTAACCGCCGTCGCTGCCGGTGAGGACACCGGCACGATAGAGCTTGTACACCGCGCCTGCATAGGAGGCGGAGGAGGGAACGTCGGGAATTTTGTTCACGGTGTTCTTGGCAGCCAGGGCCTCTGCAGGGAGAGCCTTGGCGAAGATCTCGGCGAACTGGACACGGGTAATGGGTTCATTTATCATGTACCAGTAGTATTCGGCGGTGACGATCTTGTTGTTGTAGGCGTAGTTGAAATAGACCTCATACCATCTTGCGCCGGAGGACTGCTTGAAGTTGGCAGAGCCGGTGGTGTAGATGCTGTGAATACGGGCGGCCATGGTAATGGCTTCGGCCACGGTCACGTTGCCCTCGGGGGCGAAAGCGTTGGAAGCCTGGCCCTTCATGAGGCCGAACTCCACGGCGGAAGCCACATTCTGGACGTACCACTTGCTGGTGGCCACGTCATAGAACTGGCCCTGCTTGTAGGTGGCCACCTTGGGGAACTTCACCTTGGAGGGGGTGGAGGGGGTGGTGTTGACCTCCCAGCCCAGGCTCTTGCAGTAGTCATAGGTGGCCTTGCGGCGGGTGGGGTAGCGGCCGGCCACGCTGTCGTCCAGACCAGCCTGGTAGATCAGGTCCAGAGAGATGGCCCCGAAGGAACCGGCCTTCTCGGCGGCGGCGGTGGCCACCCGGCGGGCCATGCCCAGACCGCCCTGGTTGTGGAGGTCGCAGAAGTAGACCATGACGGCGGGGTCGGTGATGCCCAGCTTCTTGCCGGAGTTGATGTAGTTGGTCATGTAGGCCCGGCCCTGGTCGTCCTGAGCGGCTTTGCCCTCGGGAGAGGTCAGGAAGGCAGACAGGAGGGCGGCCTCCTCGTCGTTCACAATGCGGTGGGACCAGTTGGTGGTGGAGTCGGTGATCTCGTTGTAGAGGTCCTCACCCAGGATCTCCAGAGCGCTCTCGGGGTTGCGCTTCAGGGCGTCCCGGCAGAGGTTCAGGGCGTTGCCTGCGTGCCACTGGATCTTGCCCACGGAGAGGGCGCCGTTGTCGTTTTTGTTGATGGAGCCGTAGTTGCCCTCGTGGACATACAGGAAGGCCAGAACTTTTTCAATGATCTGTTCATCGCTGACCTGGGCGGCCATGGCGGTGGGCATCACACCCACCAGCATCAGGCAGGTCAGCAGAGCGGCGGTGAATCGTTTCATCATAAATCCTCCTGGGGCAGGTCTAAGTCGGGCAGCAGGAAGCAGCCCTGGCAGGCGGTGTGGAACTCGCCCCCTCGGGCAGGGCACAGGGGGACCAGGCCGCCCAGGGCCTCAAAACCCTGGGGACCCACAGCCAGGTCGGTCACGTGGAGCAGGGAGCAGGAGGGGGTGTTTTTGGGCAGGAAGGCGTCCAGCACGCAGGTGGTCATTTGGAGGGGAGCGCCGTCGGGACCCTGAACGGGGGAGACACCCTCCTCATTGCTGAGGACCAGAGCATCCTTATAGGTGCCCTCCACCAGAACGCCTTTCTCCCAGCGACCTTCCCGGTGGGGAGTGTCGGCCAGACGGCCGGTGAGCATCCGGCGGGTGCCGGCGTACTGGGTGCCCTGGCCGTGGGGGATGCCGTTCTGGGTCTCGCCCTCGTAGCGGAACTCCTTCTTCCAGCCGGTGACCGTGCCGGACTCAGTGTGGGTGACGGTCATGAGCTGGGAGCCGAACCGGTCAAAGGCCAGGGAGCGGGTGTCGCTCTCCAGGAAGATGGTCTCGCCCATGTCGTCAAACCGGTCCTCCAGGAAGGTCAGGGGGGTTTCCTGGGGGTCCAGGGCGTTGAGGAGGCCGATGGCGGGCTCGGTGAGGCAGAGGGTCATGGACAGGGGAGCCAGGAAGGCCTTGTACTCTGTCCACACGGGGGAGAAGCACAGGTCCAGCAGGGCCTTGCTGTCGCCGTTGGTCAGGCAGGCCTGGACCTGCTGGGCCAGAGGCAGGACCTCAGGGGCCAGACCGTCGGGGAGTTCCACCTGGACGGGGGACAGCTCCTCACCGGCGTGGACGGCCTCCAGAGCGGCGTAAAGTTCGGTGATCATAATGGATTCTCCTTTCAGGGGTATCAACAGCCGGGGGATTCACCCGGCGAAAAAACAGTTCTAACCTAAATACTATACCGAAAAATGTCGGATTTTGCAATGGGATAGGAGAGAAAAGCCGGTTTCCCTCTGATTTCCCATAGTTGTTGAATTGGAAGGGGAAATCCTGTATGCTGTGGGTATCAACCAAAGGGAGTGATTTTCGTGAAGAAAACCAAGATCCTGGCCGCGCTGCTGGCGGCCGTGATGACCATAAGCATTCCTGCCCAGGCAGGACTTGCCCGGATCGTCTATCTGCCCGACGTGACCCAGGCCATGGCCCAGAGTACCTACTGGTCCACCGATGACCAGGTCCTGCTGGACTGGGCGGACATCCAGACCCTGAACGAGATGACCATTGCCGCCAAGGGCACCGGCATGTATGACCTGAAGAACCAGCCCGAGACCGTGGACGGCATCAGCCTCAACCAGGCCATCCAGTCCTCCAGCCAGGCGGACGCTGCCTACTACCTGGGCTGGACCTATCTGGGGGCTGACACCAAGGCCACCCAGAAGGACTTTGACGCCATGATCCGCAACACCCAGAATCCCAAGGCTGCGGCCAGTCAGGCGGTTCTCTACGGCGTGGCCGTCCACCGGACCACTCTGCGGACCTTCCCCTCGGACACCCCCATCTGGGACGACCCCAAGGACCCGGACTTTGACTACCAGCATCTGGTGGGCCTACGGGTGAACGAGCCCGTGGTCATTACCTCGGTCTCCCGGGACGGCAAGTATTACCTGGCCAAGAGCGTCTGCTGCTCCGGCTGGGTCCCTGCCCAGGACGTGGCCATCTGTCGGGACAAGGAGGAGTGGCTCTCCGCCTGGGACCTGGATCCCCAGAACACCCTGGTGGTCTATGGGGACAAGGTCTACACGGAAAAATCCAACTATAGCCCCATCACCTCCCAGCTCCTGCTGACCATGGGCACCACCCTGGAAATCGCCCCGGTGGAAGACCCCAACGAACTCATCGATAACCGGGCCCCCTACCAGAACCATGTGGTGTGGATGCCCATCCGAAATGAGGACGGCAGCTATGCCAAAAAGAAGACTCTGATTTCCGAGCACGCCAAGGTCTGTGAGGGCTATCTGGACCTGACCCAGGCCAACATTGCCTCCGTGGCTCTGGAGGCTCTGGGCAACGTCTACGGCTGGGGCGGCAGCCTCCTGTCCGAGGACTGCTCTGCCTATGTCCGGAATATCTACAAGTGTTTTGGCCTGGAACTGGCCCGAAACACCACCTGGCAGCAGGCCCAGCCTGTGGCCAAGGTGGATATGACCAATATGTGCCTGGAAGAGCGGGAGCGAGTGATGGATGCCCTGCCTCTGGGTTCCGTCCTCTTCTTCAGCGGCCATGAGATGCTCTATCTGGGCAAGGCCAACGGAGAGTACTATGTGGTCAGCGCCGTGAGCAAGATCAAGATCCCCGGTCAGTCCGGCACCCAGCGGATCCGCAGCGTCATCCTCAACACCCTGGACATCCAGCGGGCCAACGGCATCACCTGGCTGGAGGCGCTGACCGCCGCCAATGTCCCCTATTGGGGGCTCTTTGAGGGGGCGGCATACGACCTGCCCCAGCCTGCCTGGTACCACGACGGGGTGGCTTATTGCATGAAGAACAAGATCATGCAGCCCTACGAGGACGGCTACTTCCACCTGGAGGACACCATCACCCGGGCCATGGCGGCCCAGATCCTCTATAATCTGGAGGGCAAGCCCGGGG
>JAFYPT010000043.1 GCA_017547425.1 Ruminiclostridium sp. | reverse complement strand
GAGCAAGGCCCGGACGGCCGCTACCTATTTCAGCACCTATGCGGGAAGTGACCCGGACCGGGGGGACTACCTCACCGCTGCCCAGGACTACGTCACCTCCTTTGAGGATGGCAGCAAGATCGAGCTCCAGTTCCTGAACCCTGCCGGGAAGGTGGTCTACTCCTCCAACGGCCTGACCCTCTCGGGCACCATGCCCGGGACGGCGGACATCACCCAGCTCCAGAGCACCCGGGAGATCTCCTCCTGGAAGGGGGTATCCCCCCAGACGGGAGAGCGGATCACCGCCGTGTCGGCCCCTCTCGTCTATGACGATGACCTGGTGGGCATCATGCGCTATGTGACCTCCATGCGGGTGGTGGACCGCCAGGTGACCACCATGACCCTGGGGGCGGCTGCCCTGGCCCTGGGTGTCCTGATTCTGGTCTACATCTCCAACGTCTACTTCGTCAAGTCCATTGAGGTGCCGGTGAAGACCATCACCTCTGCCGCCCAGCGCATCGCCGACGGCAGTTACGGCATCCAGATCGAAAAGGCCTTTGACGACGAGATCGGTGATCTCACCGATGCCATCAACGATATGTCCCAACGCATCAAGCAGGCTGAGAGCATGAAGTCGGAGTTCATCTCCTCGGTCTCCCACGAGCTGCGGACCCCCCTCACCGCCATCACCGGCTGGGCCGAGACCATCATGAACGGCGAGGCCCGGGATGCCTCCGACATCCGCAAGGGTATGGGTATCATCGCCAGTGAGGCCCGCCGCCTGTCCGGCATGGTGGAGGAACTGCTGGAGTTCTCCCGCATCGAGGACGGCCGCTTCACCCTGTCCATCGAACCCATGGACATTAAGGCCGAGCTGGAAGATGCCGTATACACCTACCACGAGTTCCTGGCCGCCGAGGGCATCGCCGTCTACCACCACGACTGCGAGGAGGAGTTCGCCCCCATCCCCGGCGACCCCGACCGCCTCCGTCAGGTGTTCTGCAACCTGCTGGACAACGCCGCCAAGCACGGCGGTGCCGGCCGCCGGATCGAGACCGGCATCTACCCCATGGCGGGGGACGTGGTCATCACCATCCGGGACTTTGGCCCCGGCATCCCTCCCGAAGAGCTGCCCAACGTGAAGTATAAGTTCTATAAGGGAAGCTCCACCGCCCGCGGCAGCGGCATCGGTCTGGCCGTCTGCGAGGAGATCGTCTCCCGCCACAACGGTGAGCTGACCATCCGCAACGCCGACGACGACCGGGGCGGCTGTGTGGCAGAGATTCGTCTGCCGACTGGAACATAAGTTCGAGAAAGTCCTTGCTTTTTTGAGCAAGGTTTGCTACCATGGTGTCAGCACCCCTTCCAGGTGTCTGACCCGGCACATCACCCCTGCGGCGCGCAGGATTTAGGAGACACTATGGAAAACAAAAACAACTGCGGCGCAGAGAACAACAGCTGCGCTTTCCGCACCACCATCGGTGGACAGGCCCTCATCGAGGGCATCATGATGCGCGGCCCCCAGAAGCAGGCCATCGTGGTCCGCAACCAGGAGGGTGGTCTGGAGATCAAGGAGGATGAACTGAAGTTCATCAAGGACAAGCACCCGGCCCTGGGTCTGCCCTTCATCCGGGGCGTGTTCACCTTCATCGGCTCCCTGGTCAACGGCATGAAGGCCCTCATGTGGTCGGCGGAGTTCTACCCGGAAGAGGAGGAAGAACCCACCAAGTTCGAAAAGTGGATCGAAGCCAAGTTCGGCAGCGAGGCCCTCATGAAGTGGATCCTGGCCGTGGCGGTGATCCTGGGCGTGGGCCTGTCCCTCTTCCTCTTCATCGTTCTGCCCACCCTGGCCACCTCTGGCCTGCTGTACTTCTTCCCGGAAGCCCCCATGTGGCTGCGGAACCTGCTGGAGGGTGTGGTGAAGCTCATCATATTCTTCCTGTATCTGTACTTCTGTTCGAAAATGAAGGACATCCACCGGACCTTCCAGTACCACGGGGCCGAGCATAAGACCATCTTCTGCTACGAGCGGGGTCTGGAGCTCACCGTGGAGAACGCCCGGGAAATGCCCCGGCACCATCCCCGCTGCGGCACCAGTTTCCTCTTCGTGGTCATTGCCATCGCCATTCTGGCCTCCTGCGTGGTCTTTGAGCTGCCCGGCATCCGGGAGGTGGCCACCAACGCTCTGGTGCGCATCCTCCTGCATCTGGTGATGCTTCCTTTCATCGTGTCGGTCACCTATGAGCTCAACCGGTTCATTGGTCGGCACGACAACCCGGTGACCCGCTTCCTGTCGGCTCCCGGCCTGTGGATGCAGAACTTCACCACCTTCGAGCCCGACGACTCCATGCTGGAGGTGGCCATTGAGGCATTGGTAGGAGTCCTTCCTAAAAATGAAGGCGACGACGCCTGGTAAAAAAACGTTGGGCGGGCCGATGTGGTCATCGGCCCCTACCAACCTATCGTAAACAACAAACTCTATTGTGATTGGGGTGCGTATCATGGCGATCACATATCATGATCTGTATTTGAATACCTGCAAGGCCATGGGAGCCATGGGCATCGAGGCTAACCGCCTGGAAGCCCGGGAACTCATCTGCGCCGCCTCCGGGAAGAGCCCG
>JAFYPT010000001.1 GCA_017547425.1 Ruminiclostridium sp. | reverse complement strand
CGACCTGCCCATCCTCCGGGCACGGCTGAGGGCGGTGATGACCCCGGACCCCCATGCGGTGGGGGGGAGCTACCACATCCGGTCCCTCTACTTTGATACCCCGGCGGACACCGCCCTCCGGGAAAAGCTGGACGGCGTGAATGTCCGGGAGAAGTTCCGCATCCGCTGCTACAACAAGGACCCCTCCCTCATCCATCTGGAGAAAAAGTGGAAAGCCAACGGCCTGGGCACCAAGGAAAAGGTCCGCCTCACCCCGGGCCAGGTCCGGTCTATCCTGACCGGGGACTGCCGGTGGATGGGGGAGAGCCGGGAGCCGCTGATCCGGGAACTCTATGCAAAAATGACCATCCAGGGCCTCAAGCCCAAGACCATCGTGGACTACATCCGGGAGCCCTTTATCTTTGGGCCGGGCAACGTGCGGGTGACCCTGGACTACGGCCTCAGGACCGGCCTCCGCTGCACCGAATTCCTGGACCCGGACTGCCTCACCATCCCGGCCTCGGACAACACCGCCATCCTGGAGGTGAAGTGGGACCAGTTTCTGCCCGATGTGATCCGGGATGTGGTCCAGCTCCCCGGCCGGAGGACAGCCGCCTTTTCCAAATATGCCGCTTGTCGGATGTATGACTAAACCGTTTTTGGCCCCCTTGGCTCTCCCAGAGGGAGAGGCGAGGGGGTAGAGGAACCCTGGCAACAGAACCTGAAAGGAGAACCATAACCTATGACCTTCCAAGACATCTTCAAATCCAGCTTTCTGGAAAACGTGACCAGCGTCAGCATCCCGGACATGCTCCTCAGCCTGCTTCTGGCCTTTGCTCTGGGCTTGTTCATCCTGGTCATTTACAAGCGCACCTTCGCCGGTGTCATGTACTCCTCCGGCTTTGCCGTGACCCTTCTGGCCCTGACCATGATCACCACCGTGGTCATGCTGGCGGTGACCTCCAACGTGGTCCTGTCCCTGGGCATGGTGGGTGCTCTGTCCATCGTCCGCTTCCGCACCGCCATCAAGGAGCCCCTGGACATCGCTTTCCTCTTCTGGTCCATCGCCGTGGGCATCATTCTGGCCGCCGGTATGATCCCCCTGGCCATCCTGGGCAGTTTGTTCATTGGCATCATCCTGGTGGTCTTTGCCAACCGTAAGCCCCACGTCCGCCCCTACATTGCCTGTGTCCAGTGCGCCGACCAGGCTGGGGAGCAGGCCGCCGTGGCCCTGCTGAAGGACCACGCCCAGCGCTGCACCGTCAAGAGCAAGACCGTCCAGGCCGGCAATATCGAGCTGAACCTGGAGGTCCGCCTGAAGAACGAGGATACGTCCTTCGTCAACGCCCTGGCCGCCCTGCCCGGGGTCCGCAGTGCCGTGCTGGTGAGCTACAACGGCGACTACATGGGCTGAGGAGGGCTGACCAATGTCCACCCATAAGCATGTGGATATAATTTGCCTGGCCCTGTGCCTGACCATCCTCGTGGTGGTTTCGGGTCTTTTGCTCTGGAAGTATCCCCAGGCCCGGACCACGGCAGCGGCTGAAACCGAGCAAGCCTATTCTTCCGGACTCTTCAGCACCGATTCCGTCCATACCATCGACATCACCATGGAGGACTGGGATGCCTTCCTGGAGACCTGTGAGAACGAAGAGTACACCATGTGTACCGTCACCATCGACGGGGAAACCGTCCCCAACATCGCCATCCGGGCCAAGGGTAACACCTCCCTGTCTACCGTCCGGGCCTACGGCAACGACCGCTACAGCTTCAAGCTGGAGTTCGACCACTACCAGGATGGGGGCAACTTCCAGGGGTTGGACAAGCTCAGCCTGAACAACCTCATCCAGGACAACACCTACATGAAAGACTACCTGACCTATCAGATGATGGATGACTTCGGGGTGGATGCCCCCTTGTGCAGTTACGCCTGGATCACCGTGAACGGGGAGGACTGGGGCCTCTACCTGGCGGTGGAAGGGGTGGAAGAGTCCTTCCTGGAGCGAAACTACGGCTCCACCCGGGGGGAACTCTATAAGCCCGACTCCATGAGTATGGGGGGCGGCAGAGGGTTCGGCGGAGACTTCGAGATGCCGGAAGATTTCTCCTTTGAGGACTTGGAGAACATGTTGGAGAACATGGAACTGCCGGAGGGCATGGAGATCCCCGAGAACTTCGATCCCTCCGCTATGGAACTGCCCGAAGGGTTTGATCCTTCCGCCATGGACCGGCCTGGAGAGGGCAGAGGCCAACGTCCCTCCGAGGAGGAGGGCGGACGAGGCATGCCAGGAGGCTTCGGCGGTATGGGTTCCAGCGATGTGAAGCTGGTCTACACCGACGATTCCTTTGACAGCTACGCCAACATTTTCAACAACGCCAAGACCGGCATCACCGATGCCGACAAGACCCGTCTCATCCAGTCTCTCAAGACCCTTAATGAGGGAACGGACATCGAATCCGTGGTGAATGTGGAGGAGGTCATGCGGTACTTTGTGGTCCACAACTTTGTCTGCAACGGCGACAGCTACACAGGCATGATGGTCCACAACTACTACCTGTATGAGGAGAATGGCATCCTGTCCATGATTCCCTGGGATTACAACCTGGCCTTTGGCGGGTTCCAGGGGGGCAGCGATGCCACCAACCTGGTGAACACCTCCATCGACCAGCCCGTTTCCATGGGCTCCACGGAAGACCGTCCCATGATCCACTGGATCTTCCAGGACGAGGCCTACACCCAGCAGTACCACCAGTACTTTGCCGATTTCCTGGCGTACTTCTCCAGCGGTTTTTTTGCCGCTGAGTTTGACCGGGTGGTGGAGATGATCGCCCCATACGTGGAGAAGGACCCCACAGCGTTTTGCACCTATGAGGAGTTCCGGACCGGCGCAGAGACCCTGCGGGAGTTCTGTCTCCTGCGAGCCGAGAGCATCCAGAACCAACTGACAGGCAGCGCCGAGGAGGTGGATGCCTCCCACCTGACCCTCTCCGCCATGGGCTCCATGGGGAACATGGGTGGGGGCATGGGCGGCCAGATGCCGGAAGACTTTGACCCCAACAATATGGAGATTCCCGAGAACTTCGACCCCGGCAGTATGACCCCGCCTGAGGGATTCACCGGGGGAGAGAGGCCCCAGGCTCCGCCTGGGGGTGGATGGTGATCGATTCCTGGCCCCCCTCATCCGTCTTGCCTGACGGCGAGCCACCTTCCCCCTGGGGAGTCGCACTGTCCGGGGGACAGTGCGATAAAATCCCGTGACCATTCCAAGCAGCTGTCACCGAAGGTGACTGAGGAGGGGAACGGGTGATTGACAACCACCCCCAAATTGGTTAAAATATAAGGTACAAGTGAGCTGGACAGCCGCGTGGGCAGGCCGAAAGGCCGTCCATGAGGAAAGTCCGGGCTCCATAGGGCAAGGATAACGGGTAACGCCCGCCGAAGGCGACTTCAGGACAAGTGCAACAGAGAGATACCGCCTGGCTTATATCCAGGTAAGGGTGGAAAGGTGAGGTAAGAGCTCACCCGCCGGCTCGGAAGTGTCCGGTGATGTAAACTCTATCCGGAGCAACACCGTGGAGGGGAATGTGACCGGCCCGGTCTCCCCGGGGAGGTGGCTGGAGCGTGCTGGCAACGGTACGCCTAGATAGATGGCTGTCTTAAACAGAACCCGGCTTACAGGCTCACTTGTGTTTTATTTGAAAAGGCCCACGCAGCTCTTTCCTCTGGAGGAGCATGGTGGGCCTTTCCCCAATTTTCTGACCTTCATGTTTTCCGAGGAGGAGGTACCTATGAACAAATTACCCATCATCACCATTTCCCGTGAATACGGTTCCGGCGGCCGGGCCATTGGCGAAAAGCTGGCCAAGGAGCTGGGGATCCCTTTCTATAACAAAGAACTCATCCTCATGGCTGCCAAGGAGAGCGGTCTGTCCGAGGAATACATCAAGAAGACCGAGCAGATGAAGGCCACCAGCTTCCTGTACGGCCTGTACATGGGGGCCCAGCAGCTGCCCATGAACGACCAGATCTTCCTGGTCCAGAGCCGTATCATCCGGGAACTGGCCGAAAAGGGCCCCTGCGTCATCGTGGGCCGCTGCGCCGACTATGTCCTGCGGGAGCGGGACGATGTGCTGAACGTCTTCATTCACGCCCCCATGGAGTATCGCGCCGAGCGGGCCAACAAGGTCTACGAGAAGGAAGCCGGCAACATGGTGGACTATGTCAAGAAGCAGGACAAGAAGCGCGCCTCCTTCTATAACTACTTCTCCCAGAACAAGTGGGGGGATGCCCGCCACTACCACCTGGCCATCAGCGGTCAGTACGGCGTGGACTACGCTGTGGAGATCCTCAAGCGTGCCGTGGAAGCCTTCCCCGGAGGTGGCCGGTAAATGAGTGACCAGGCTCAGCCGCTCCGCGAAAACAAGATGGGCGTTATGCCCATCGGGAAACTTCTGCTGTCCATGTCGGGCCCCATGATGTTCTCCATGCTCATCCAGGCCCTGTACAACGTGGTGGACAGCATGTTCGTCTCCTACATCAGTGAGGCCGCCCTGACGGCGGTCTCCCTGGCCTATCCCGTTCAGAACTTCATGATCGCCGTGGCCACAGGCACCGGCGTCGGCATCAACGCCCTCCTCTCCCGTAGTCTGGGCGAGCGGAACTTCCAGATGGCCAACCGGGTGGCGGGCAACGCCATCTTCCTGGGTGTGGCCAGCAGCATCCTCTTCGCCTTGGTGGGCATCCTCGGCTCCCGGTTCTACTTCTCCACCCAGGTCTCCGACCCGGAGATCATACAGCTGGGCTGTGACTACCTGTTCTGGATCTGCCTGTTTGCCGTGGGCCTCTTCGGCCAGGTCCTTCTGTCCCGGCTCCTCCAGGCCACGGGCCAGACCTTCTACAGCATGGTCATCCAGATGATCGGCGCCGTGCTGAACATCATCCTGGACCCCATCCTGATCTTCGGTCTCTTCGGATGCCCTGCCATGGGCGTGGCCGGCGCGGCCATCGCCACGGTCATCAGCCAGTTTGTGGGCACCGCCCTGGGCGTGTACTACAACCGGAAGAAGAACCCGGACATCACCATCGCCAAGTCCGACGTGTGGCCCAACCTGCCGGTCATCGGCCGAATCTACAGCGTGGGCCTGCCCTCCATCCTCATGCAGACCGTGCCCTCCATCCTGATCTTCGGCCTGAACCAGATCCTGGTGGGCTTCACCGAGACGGCCGCCGCCGTGTACGGCGTGTGGTTCAAGCTCCAGGGCTTTGCCTTCCTGCCCATCATCGGCATGAACAATGGCATGGTCCCCATCGTGGCCTACAACTACGGCGCACGTAAGCCCGAGCGCATCACCGGCACCATCAAACTGGCCATTTGTTGCGCCCTGGGCATCATGGTGGTGGCCATTGCTCTCTTCCAGCTCTTCCCGGACAAGCTCCTGAGCATCTTCCAGGCCTCCCCGGATATGATGGAGATCGGCATCCCTGCCATGCGGACCATGAGTCTCTGTTTCCTCATCGGAGGCTTCACCATTGTGTCCTCGGCCGTCTTCCAAGCCCTGGGCAAGGGCCTGCTCAGCATGTCCATCGCCATTTTCCGTCAGCTCCTGCTGGTCCTGCCCCTGGCCTTCCTGTTTTCCAGGATCGGCGGTCTGGACCTGGTCTGGTGGTCTTTCCCCATTGCGGAGGTCCTGGCGGGTCTGCTGGCCGGCGTCTATCTGCGCCATATCCACAGAAAGGTCATCCGGCCCCTGGCGGAAGAGGACTACAAGTTCTGATGGCCTCCGGTTTGGGTGTACTAGGCGGTTGTAGTACAAAGAAGGAGAATTTAGTTAATTAGTCCGATTTCTTTTGTCGGGCTAAGGAAGTATCATTAGTGTGTAGGTTAGCGAATTGTGAGTAATTCCGGGCAAAATTCCCGTAGAAAAAAGGGGATTCTGCAATCGTCGCAGCCGATTCTTTTTGAGAACAATTGCTCCCCAAAGGGGCAGTGTTTTAGTCTGTCAGCCATGGCAGACGATACATGTCAAACATGACATCATTTATTATGGAGGTAGATTACCATGCGTTTACTGAACGAAGAACAGAAGAAGTGGGTCGAAATCATCGGCGACTTCGCTAAGAAGGAAATCGAGCCCATCATGCTGGATTGGGACAAGGTCGTTGATCCTTCCAAGGCTATCCCCTTCGATGCTTATGCTAAGGCATTCGAGCTGGGCCTGAACTCCTTCGAGATTCCCAAGGAGTACGGCGGCAACAAGGTCACCCTGGACGTTGCTGAAGTTATGTACGAAGAGATGGGCTACTATGACGGCAACTTCGCTTCCGTCATGCAGACCACCAACCTGGCTCTGAAGCCCATCCTGATCGGTGGCACCCCCGAGCAGGTTCAGTACTTTGCTAAGCACATCCTGGAAGGCAAGGGCTACGCTGCATTCGCACTGACCGAGCCCCAGTCCGGTTCCGACGCTTCCAACGTTAAGACCACCGCAGTCAAGGACGGCGACGAGTGGGTCATCAACGGTGAGAAGCAGTTCATCACCAACGGTGGTGAGGCTGACATCGTCTGCGTCTTCGCTATGACCGATCCTTCCGCTGGCACCAAGGGCATCTCCGCTTTCATGGTTCCCACCAGCACCCCCGGCTTCTCCGTCACCAAGTATGAGGACAAGTCCGGCTTCCGTACCATCTCCACCTGCTCCCTGAAGTTCGAGAACGTCCGCGTTCCCGCTTTCAACCTGGTCGGTGGTGAGGCAGGCCTGGGCAAGGGCTTCGGCTTCGCAATGAAGACCCTGGACAAGTCCCGTGCATGCGTCGGCGCTCTGGCAGTTGGTATCGCTCGCCGTGCTCTGGACGAGGCTATCGCATTCGTCAAGGAGCGCGTCACCTTCGGTGCTCCCGTCTCCAAGCGTCAGGGCATCCAGTGGATGATCGCTGACATGGCTACCAAGATCGAGGCTTCCCGCCTGCTGGTCTCCCACGCTAACTACCTGCAGCAGAACGGCCTGCCCTTCTCCAAGGAAGCTGCTATGGCTAAGCTGTTCGCTACCGAGTCCGCTATGGAAGTCTGCACCGACGCTATCCAGCTGATGGGCGGTAAGGGCTACATGAAGGAAGACTGCGTCGAGAAGATCTGGCGCGACATCAAGGCATACTGCATCTTCGAGGGCACCAACCAGATCCAGAAGATCGTTATCTCTGGCGCTGTTCTGTCCGGCAAGCTGAACTAATTTTTGGTTCATCTCTGCTTTTGCAGAAACCTAACAATGAAAAGACCGACCGGTTTACCGGTCGGTCTTTTTTTACAGACTTGGAAATGCAAGCATTTCCAAGTGTTTTGCAGGCCGCTGCAGCGCACGAGCCGGAGGCTCGCACGTTTGCGGCCTGAGAAGTGTTTT
>JAFYPT010000042.1 GCA_017547425.1 Ruminiclostridium sp. | reverse complement strand
CTGGGCAGAGATCTGGTTGTTCTGCCCGCGGATGATGCCGCCCATCCGGGCCAGAACATCGCAAACGCCCTTGTCTCCCTGGAGGGAGTTGGGATCCATACCCTCCACGGTGATGCCGGTGCCCCCCAGGATGCCCATGCACAGCCAGGGAGCGGCGTTGGACCAGTCGCCCTCCACCTGAAGGGTGCCGGGGCTGCGGAAAACGGCGGGAGAAATGCTCCAGGCACCATCGGCCTGAGGCGGGGTTACCCCGAAGGTCTGCAGGGCGCTGAGGGTCATATCCACATAGCCCTTGGACTCCAGTTCCCCTTCCACCACCAGGACGCTCTCCCCATCCAGCTGAGGCAGGGCGAAGAGCAGGCCGGTGATGAACTGGGAGGACACGTTGCCTGGGATGGTGAAGGTACCGGGCTGCAGCTGGCCGGAGACCTCCATCTGGTCCATCTCAGGTTTGTGGGTGATGGTGCAGCCGTGCTCCCGAAGCTGGGTGGCCAGGGGTTCCATGGGCCGCTGAGCCAGACGACCGGCCATCTTAAAGGTGGCGGTCACACCCAGGGCGCAGACCACGGGCACCATGAAACGCAGAGTGGAGCCGCTCTCGCCGCAGTCCAGGGTGCAGGGCTGGGGAATCTTCTCCCGCTGGATGGGAACCACACGGTAGGCTCCGCCCTCCTGCCAGATGGAGGCACCCAGGCCCTGGAGGCACCGGACAGTGGCGGCAATGTCCTGGGATTCCTTCTCGCAGAACACGTGGGTGGGCTTGTCGGCCAGGGCGGCGCAGATGAGAAGCCGGTGGGCCGCCGACTTGGAGGGAATGGCGCGAACAGCGCCGGAAATGGCGCCGGGCTGAATGGTAACGTTCATAGGTTATAACCCCTTTTCGATCCAGTGTAACAGGTCCTCCACCGGGACCTTGTGCAGCACGCTCTTGCCCCAGGCGGTGGGAACCACCAGGGAAATAGTGCCGCCCGTCCGCTTCTTGTCGGACAGGGTCTTTTCGTAAAGGTCTGCGGCAGAATAGTCTGTGCTGTCCGGCAGACCGTAGGTGTTCAGCAGGGATTGCAGATTGGGCAGGGCCTCCTCCGGGCACATCCCCTCTGCCATGGCGGCACGGGTGATGATGGTCATGCCCACCGCCACGGCCTTGCCGTGGGAGATGCCGTAGCCGCTACAGGCTTCGATGCCGTGGCCAATGGTGTGGCCCAGATTCAGAAGCTGACGAGCGCCGGTGTCGAACTCGTCCTCCTCCACCAAATCCCGCTTCATGGCGATGCACCGGGCCACCACCTCTTCGGGGTCTGCCCGGAAATGGGTCTTGCCCAACATGTCCAGCAGGGCCGGGTCCCCGATCATGCCGTATTTGATGACCTCGGCACAGCCGTCGGCAAAGATGTCGTCGGGAAGGGTGTCCAGGGTGTCCAGGTCGCAGAGGACCAGGCGGGGCTGGTAAAAGGCGCCGGCCAGGTTCTTGCCGTTCTTCAGGTCAATGGCGGTCTTGCCGCCTACGGAGGCATCCACCGCCGCCAGAAGGGTGGTAGGAAGCTGGATAAAGGCCACACCACGCAGGAAGGTGGCGGCGGCAAAGCCGGTGAGGTCCCCCACCACGCCGCCGCCCAAGGCCACCAGGGTGTCGGAACGGGTGACCTGGTTTTCCGCCAGGAATTCCAGCAGGTTCAGATAGGTCTGGCCATTCTTGGAGGCCTCCCCCGCAGGGAACACAAAGGAACAGGTGCGGAAGCCCGCCCCTTCCAGGCTGGCCGTGACCTTCTCCAGGTAGAGAGGGGCCACGTTGGAGTCGGACACGATGGCCGCCTTTCGGCCCTGGATGAGCCCAGCGGCCTCGGTCCCCAGAGAGGACAGCAGACCCCGGCCGATCTTCACTTCATAGGACCGGGATGCCTTTACTTGAATGGTGGTCAATGTCCGTCTACCTCCTCTTTGATGCGTCTGCCGTCATCCAGAAGCTGGCGGAGGGTGGTGAAATCCTCCTGCTGGATGGCGGTTTTGTATTCTGTCAGGTTCCCGATAATGGTATCCAGCTCGAAAAGCATATTTTCCTTGTTCTCCAGGAAGAGCTCGGCCCACATGTCGGGGTTCAGCCAGGCCACCCGGGTCAGGTCCCGGTAGCTGCCGGCAGAGAAGCCCGCATGCTCCCGGGCGGAGGGGCTCTTCACATAGGCGTTGGACACCACATGGGCCAGCTGGGAGGTGAAAGCGATGCGCTTGTCGTGGTCGGCAGCGTTGGTGATGGACACCCGGCCGAAGCCCACAGGGGCCAGCATCTTCTTGGCCTCATCCAGCAGGCGGATATCGTAAAAGTTGGGAGGGCACAGGACCATGGGGGCCCCGTCGAACAGGTCCTCCCGGCTGTACTTAAAGCCGGAGTTGTGGTTGCCCGCCATGGGGTGACCCCCCAGGAACCGGAAGCCGTACGCCTCAGCCAGAGGGAAGACCGCCTTGCAGACCTTCTCCTTGGTGCCGGCGCAGTCGATGACCATGGTGTGCTTGCTGAGCTTGGGGGCCAGTTCTTCCATGTGGGCGATGACCGCCTCGGGGTAGGTGGCCAGGAGAAGGAGGTCCACCTCCTTCAGGTTCTCATCGGTCAGTTCCCCATGGATGGCCTCGGCCAGCTGAGCGAACTGGAGGATGGTCCGGTTGGTGTCCCAACCCAGGACGGTGACGTCCTTGCTGCGGCAAAAGGCTTTCGCCAGAGAGCCGCCAATGAGGCCTAAGCCAATGATGCCAACGATCATCCCTGCATCGCCTCCCGAATCTTAAAGATCTTCTGGGCGGTGGCGGCGAACTCGTCGGGGGTCTGGGACTGAGGTCCGTCGCACAGGGCCTTGGCGGGGTCGTTGTGGACCTCGATCATGAGGCCGTCGGCTCCGGCCGCCACAGCGGCCAGGGCCATGGGCTCCACCAGGTAGGTATGGCCGGTGGCATGGCTGGGGTCCACCACCACGGGCAGGTGGGTCAGGTTCTTCAGAACGGGGATGGCGGACAGGTCCAGGGTGTTCCGGGTGTAGGTGGATTCGTAGGTGCGGATGCCCCGCTCGCAGAGGATGACCTTCTCGTTGCCGTTGGCCATGATGTACTCGGCGCTCATGAGCAGCTCCTTGATGGTGCCAGCCAGACCGCGCTTGAGGAGGATGGGCTTATCCAGCTTGCCCAGTTCCTTGAGCATATCGAAGTTCTGGGTGTTCCGGGCGCCCACCTGGATCACGTCCACATCCTCAAAGAGGTCGATGTTGCGGATGTCCATGAGTTCGGTAACGATGGGCAGGCCGGTGGCCTTCTTGGCCTCCAGCAGGAGGCGGATGCCCTCATCCCCCAGACCCTGGAAGTCGTAGGGAGAGGTACGGGGCTTGAAGGCGCCACCCCGGAGGAAGTTGGCCCCCGCCTGCTTGACCCGGTTGGCTACGAAGGTGATCTGAGCTTCGTTCTCCACGGAGCAGGGACCGGCGATCAGGGCGAAGTTCCCGCCGCCGATGGCAGCGCCCCCCACCTGGATGACGGTGTCGTCCGGGTGGAACTTCCGGTTGACCGCCTTGAAGGGGTCAGAAACCCGGGTGACGGTCTCCACAATGTCCAGGCTCTGGATCATTTCCATATCCACCGCGGAGGTGTTGCCGATGAGACCCAGAACGGTGTGGGTCTCGCCATGGGATACATGGACCCCCAGCCCCTGTTCTTTCAGCCAGTGGATGAGATGCTCGGTGCGCTCAGGGGAAGCGCCGTGCTTTAATACTGCGATCATAACAAAATACTCCTTTCCAACGTCTGCCCGCTTGGGGCCAAAATAAAAAACACCAAACAGATGGATGATCTGCCTGGTGTTCGATGTTCTTCTATTCGTAAGAAGAAGGGAACCTGTGATTTCTTCCAGCACAAATAACCATTACCTTATCCAATTTTCTTGGTAAAGTAATAGTAGCCATAAAAGAATGCCTTGTTCATGGTGCCGACGGTGCTGGTCATGGTTCTTCCTTCCTTTCCTTTTGATGGGTGTATTCTAGCACCATTCCCCAGTCAAGTCAAGGGATTCAGAAGAAAAACTTTGCAGATTTAAAGCGACGCAACCACCAGAGCGAGCGATTCATGAATCGCCCCTACAACGCACAGATCCAGCGGTTACCATCAAAAAAACAGCCGCGACGGAATCCGTCGCGGCTGTTTTCATGCCGCAAATCACATTTGAGAGCCCAGCAAAGCGGGTCTCAAATGTCTTTTTACACCATCTTTTCCTGCTTGACCTTCTTGTCAATGACGTGACGGGAAGCCAGTTCCTTGCGGACGTCCTCCAGGCTGATGCCCAGTTCCAGCATCAGGACCATCACATGGTAGGCCAGGTCACCGATCTCATAGATGGTCTCGGCCTTGTCCTGGGCCTTGCCGCCGATGATGACCTCGGTGCACTCCTCGCCCACCTTCTTGAGGATCTTGTCCAGACCCTTCTCGAAGAGGTAAGAGGTGTAGGATCCCTCCTTGGGGTTGTTCTTGCGGCCTTCCAGCATCTCCATCAGGGCATCCAGGGAGAAGGCATGGTTCTCATCGCTCTCCCACAGGGTGTTGTGGAAGCAGGACTCTGCGCCGGTGTGGCAGGCAGGGCCGTCCTTGTTGACACGGACCACCAGGGCGTCGTAGTCACAGTCGGCGGTGATGTCGATGATGTGCTGGACCGCACCGGAGGTATCGCCCTTCCGCCACAGCTCCTGGCGGGAGCGGCTCCAGAAGCAGGTGCGCTCTTCCTTGATGGAGATTTCCAGGCTCTCCTTGTTCATGTAGGCCAGGGTCAGGACCTGACCGCTCTTGCCATCCACCACGATAGCGGGGATGAGGCCGTTTTCGTCAAACTTCAGCTTTTCCATGTCGATCATGGTATCGTTCCTCCTATGGTCAACGGACCAGAATGCCGTTTTCTCTCAAATCCTTCTTCAGGTCCCGGATGTCCACCTCACCAAAGTGGAAGATGGAAGCCGCCAGACCTGCGTCCACCCCGGGCAGGGCGTTAAAGAGTTCGGTGAAGTCTTCCTTCTTGCCGGCACCGCCGGAGGCGATGACGGGGACCTTCACCACGTCGCAGACCGCCTGAAGCATCTCCAGGTCGAAGCCGCCCTTGACGCCGTCGGTGTCGATGGAGTTCACCACGATCTCACCGGCGCCCAGGTCCACGCACTTCTTGATCCAGGAAATGGCTTCCATGCCGGTGTCGTCCCGGCCGCCACGGCCGAAGACCCGGAATTCGCCGTCCACCCGCTTCACGTCCACGGACAGGACCACGCACTGGCTGCCGTAGCGCAGAGCGGCCTCCCGGATGAGCTCGGGGTTGCGGATGGCTCCGGAATTGACGCTGACCTTGTCGGCGCCGCACTTGAGGACCCGGTCGAAGTCCTCCAGGGAGTTGATGCCGCCGCCCACAGTCAGGGGAATGAAGACCCGGCTGGCGGTCTCCTTCAGAATATCGGTAAAGAGGCCGCGGCCCTCGGCAGAAGCGGTGATGTCATAGAACACCAGCTCGTCGGCGCCGCTCTTGGTGTAGTACTCGGCCAGCTCGATGGGGGAGCTGACGTCGTTGAGCCCCTCAAAGTTGACTCCCTTCACCACCCGGCCGTTCTTCACGTCCAGGCAGGGGATGATGCGTTTTGTGATCATGGTGTTACTCTCCTTCCCCCAGCTTGACAGCCTGGGCCAGGTCGATGGCCCCGGTGTAGTAGGCCTTGCCGATGATAGCCCCGTGGACCCCGGCGGCCTTCAGGGCCTGGATATCCTCCAGGGAGGACACGCCTCCGGAGGCAATGATGTTCATGGTGTACTTCTGGGCCAGCAGCTTGTACAGCTCCCGGTTGGTGCCCTGCATGGCGCCATCCTTGGAGATGTCCGTGCAGATGATGGTGGACACACCCAGGGCCTGCATCTTGTCGAAGAAGGCCTCCCAACCCTCCTCGCTGGTCTCCAGCCAGCCCTTGATGGCCACCTTTCCGTCCTTCAGGTCGGCGCCCACGGCGATCTTGTCCCCGTAGGCGGCCACAGCGGCGGCCAGGAAGTCGGGATCGGTGACAGCAGCGGTACCCAGGATGACCCGGCTGGCACCGGCTTCCAGGTAGCGGCGGACGGTCTCCATGTTGCGGATGCCGCCGCCCACTTCGATGAACAGGCCGGTGTTGGCGGCCAGCTTCTCGATGGTGGGCAGGTTGGTGGTCTGGCCGGTCTTGGCCCCTTCCAGGTCCACCAGGTGCAGATGGGTTGCCCCGGCGGCCTCGAACTTCCGGACGGTGTTCAGAGGTTCGGGATCGTAGACGGTCATCTGGTCGTAGTCGCCCTTGTACAGGCGAACGGCCTGACCGCCGAAGAGGTCAATGGCGGGAAAAATCTTCATGTCACCAGTCCCCCTCACAGAAGGTGCGCAGGATGGAAAGCCCCACGTCACCGCTCTTTTCCGGGTGGAACTGGCAGCCCATCACGTTGCCCTTGGCCACGGCGGCGGTGAGCTCTGCGCCGTACTCAGCGGTGGCAATGACGGCATCGTCGCACTCGGTGGCGTAGAAGGTGTGGACGAAGTAGACGCAGTCCCCCTCCTCCACGGTTTTCAGCAGGGGGTGACGGTCCCCCTCAGGGAAGTGGAGCTGGTTCCAGCCAATGTGGGGCACCTTGTAGTGGGCAGGGATGACACCTTCCATGGTGACCACCTTGCCGGGGATCAGGCCCAGGCCTTCCCATGTACCGAACTCCTGGCTCTCTTCAAAGAGGAGCTGCATGCCCAGGCAGATACCCATGATGGGCTTACCCTTGGCGACCTCCTCCTTGATGACCTCCTCCAGACCGCTCTGGCGGAGCTTTTCCCGGGCGTCTGCAAAGGCGCCCACGCCGGGGAGGAAGAGCTTGTCTGCCTTGCGCAGCATCTCAGGGTCCCCGGTGACCACCGGCTCCTGACCGATGGCCTCTAAGGAACGGCAGAGGGAGAACAGGTTTCCCACGCCGTAATCAATGACAGCAATCATTATGTAGTACCTCCTGTTGGAGTGTTCTTCTCAAAATTATACCAAGATGCCCTTGGTGGAAGGCACCTCGTCGGTTCCGTTGGTCTTCACGGCCATCTTCAGGCTCCGGGCCACGGACTTGAAAATACCCTCGATGATGTGGTGGCTGTTCTCACCGGCCAGCTTGCGGATGTGCAGGGTACAGTTGGCACGGCGGACAAAGGCCAGCCAGAACTCCTTCACCAGCTCGGTGTCGAAGGTACCCACTTTCTCGGTGGGCATGTCGGCCTCCCAGCAGAGCATCCCCCGGCCGGACAGGTCCACGGCGGAGAGGATGAGGGCCTCATCCATGGGCAGGATGAAGTGACCGAAGCGCTCCACGCCACGCATGTCTCCCAGAGCCTGGGCAAAAGCATCACCTAAACAGATTCCCACATCCTCCACGGAGTGGTGGTCGTCCACCCAGGTGTCCCCGGCGCAGGTGACCTCCAGGCCGAAACCACCGTGGCGGGCAAAGGCAGAGAGCATATGGTCGAAGAAGCCCACGCCGGTCTGGATCTTGGCGGGTCCTCCGTCTAAGTTCAGGGTCAGGACGATGTCGGTCTCCCCGGTCTTCCGGGTGATGTTGGCCTCTCTCACAGCAATCCCTCCTCCTTCATGATCTCTTTCACGCCTTCCAGGAAGGCGGCCATCTCCTCCGGGGTGCCGATGGTCACCCGGTTGTACTGGGCGATCCGGGGATCGGAGAAGTGGCGGATGAGGACACCCCGGTCCTTGAGCTTCTGGTACAGGACCCCGCCGTCCAGACCTTCTCTCGTAATAAAGAGGAAGTTGGTCTTGGAGTCGGGCATGGTGAAGCCCAGTTCCTGCAGGGCGGTAGCGGTCTGCTCCCGGGTGTCCATGATCTTCCGGGCGTTTTCCCGGAAGTATTCGTCAGAGTCAACGGCGGCCTCGCCCAGCTTCAGGGTCAGGCGGTTGACGTTATAGGGGTTGGTGGAATACTTGATCTTCTCCAGGTCCTGGATGATGGGTCGGCTGGCCAGGGCAAAGCCCAGGCGGGCGCCGGCCATGGACCGGGACTTGGAATAGGTCATAACCACCAGCAGGTTGTCGTACTTGTCCACCAGGCTGGCGGCGGATTCGGCGCCGAAGTCCACATAGGCCTCGTCGATGACCACCACATGGTCGGGGTTGGAGGCAACGATCTCCTCCACCTTCTCCAGAGGCAGGGCCAGGCCAGTGGGGGCGTTGGGGTTGGCCAGGACGGTGAACTTCCCGGCGGCCTTCATGCCTTCCACATCCACGGAGAAGTCGGCCTTCAGGTCCACTGTCTGGTATGCCACCCCATGGAGGTCAGCAAAGACAGGATAGAAGCTGTAGGTCAGGCCGGGGAAGATGGCACCGTCGTTGGCAAAGGCCATGAAGGCAAAGTTCAGGATATCGTCCGAACCGTTGGACAGGAAGACGTTTCCCGGCTCCACCCCGTAGAGCTTGGCCAGCTTCTCCCG
>JAFYPT010000041.1 GCA_017547425.1 Ruminiclostridium sp. | reverse complement strand
TGGGCCTGTACACTGTGGCCGACCTGCTGGCCTTCTTCCCTAGGGACTACGAGGACCGGACGGTCCGGGAGAACATCTGGACCCTGCCCCTGGAGGAGCCGGTCTGCTTTGCCGCCATGGTGGCAGAGCCCTTCCGCACCAGCTTTATCCGCAAGGGCATGGACCTGACCAAGGGCCGGGTGGTGGACGGCACCGCCCAGGTGGACATCACCTTTTTCAACCAGCCCTTCGTGAGCAAGGCCCTTCAGCCCGGGGAGACCTATTACTTCTACGGAAAGCTCACGGGCAGTTCCGGCTTCCGGCGGCAGATGGCCAATCCGGTTTTCGAGAAGGAGGGGAACACCACCTTCACCGGGGGCATCATGCCGGTCTATCCTCTCACGGCGGGCATTTCCGCCAAGCTCATGGCCGGTCTGCAGCGGCAGGCGGCCCAGTGCGTGGAGCAGGTCCGGGAGACCCTGCCCGAGGACCTTCGCCGGAAGAACCGGCTGGCCCCGGCAGAATTTGCCTATCGGGCCATTCACTTCCCGGACTCCTGGGAGGACCTGCAGAAGGCCCAGCGGCGGCTCATGTTTGAGGAACTCTTTTGCCTGAACCTGGGCCTTACTCTCATCCGGGGGCGGAGGTCCCTCCACGAGGCCATACCATTTAAAATACAGAACCTGGCGGGGTTTACGGAATCCCTGCCTTTTGCCCTTACCGATGCCCAGCTTCGCTCCGCTCAGGAGGCGGCAGGGGACCTGGCCCAGGCCGTCCCCATGAACCGCCTGCTCCAGGGTGACGTAGGCTCGGGCAAGACTGTGGTGGCCGCCGCCTGTGCCTATCTGGCCTGGGAGAACGGCTGTCAGTCCGCCCTCATGGCCCCCACGGAACTGCTGGCCCAACAACATCGGAAAACCATGGAGACCCTGCTGGGAGGGACGGGCATGAAGATCGCCCTTCTCACCGGGTCCATGACCGCCGCCCAGAAGCGGAAGTGTCGGGAGGCTTTGGAGGCCGGAGAAATCGACCTCATCGTGGGCACCCATGCCCTTCTCAGCGAGGGGGTATCCTTCCAGCGGCTAGGATTGGTCATCACCGACGAACAACATCGCTTCGGCGTGGACCAGCGAGCAGCGCTCTCCGCCAAGAGCGGCGGGAACTTCCGGCCCCATGTGCTGGTCATGTCGGCCACCCCTATCCCACGGACCCTGGCCCTGATGATTTACGGGGACCTGGACCTGTCCGTCATCGACCAGCTGCCCCCGGGCCGTACCCCTGTGGACACCATGCTCATCGGGGAGGACAAGCGCCAGCGGCTCTACGGCTTTGTGCGGAAGCAGGTGGGCCTGGGGCGGCAGGTGTACATCGTCTGCCCCGCCGTGGACCAGGAGGACGAGGAGGGCATGAAGGCCGCCCAGCAGTTTGGCAGGACCCTTCAGCAGGAGGTTTTTCCTGACTTGAAGGTGGCCATCGTCCACGGCAAGATGAAGGCGGCGGACAAGCAGGCCGTCATGGCCGCCTTTGCGGCAGGGGAGACCGACGTGCTGGTGTCCACCACCGTCATCGAGGTGGGTGTGGACGTGCCCAACGCCTCCCTCATGATCATCGAGAATGCCGACCGGTTCGGCCTCAGCCAGCTCCACCAGCTGCGGGGCCGGGTGGGCCGGGGACAGCACCAATCCTACTGCGTGCTTATCTCGGACAATCGCAATGAAATGACCCGGAAGCGCCTGAAAACCCTCTGCGCCACCACGGACGGCTTTCTCATCGCTGAGGAAGACCTGAAAATGCGTGGTCCCGGCGACTTCTTCGGCTCCCGGCAGCACGGCCTGCCCCAGTTAAAGCTGGCCAGTCTGGAAGGGGACATGCGCCTCCTCCACCAGGCCCAGGATGCCGCTCGGGCTCTGCTGGCCCAGGACCCCGACCTGACCCACCCCGACCACGAACCCCTCCGTGGCCGGGTGGAACAGCTCTTCCGGGAGAACCGGGATATTTTCAATTAAACGCATAATCAAACGGAATTGGTGCGAATATGGGGAAACTGCAAAAAACCCTTGCTTTTTTTGCGGCTTCCGTGCATAATAATACCAATCATGTGAAAGGTAGGAATGGATCCTATGAAATCGAACGGAACCAATATGAGTGCCTGCAAGCTGGCCAGCATCGCCACCGCCGTTGGTGCGGTCATGTGGGTTTTGGGTATGTTTACCAATTATGCCGTCATCCCCTTCCGTGGGCTGTATGTCTTCTTCCTCGTGGTCAGCGTGGCCATGCTGCTGATCCAGCTGAAGCTGTCCAAGATCAGCGGCGAGGTGGAGGGCAACCCCCTGAAGTCCACCGTCCTGGCCTGCATCGTCTGTTTTGCTCTGCAGGTCCTCTTCTTCGGCGCCCTGGTGGTGCTGGGTCCCGAGGCGCTGCCCTGGGCACAGAGAGTCTTCCTCACCATGGTTGCTCTGTACATCCTGCCTGTGCTGGAGTACTACGTGGCCAAGAGAGAAAAAATCTAAACCTGAGACATCGGTCTTCTTCGGAAGGCCGATGTTTTTTGTTTGACATCGTTAGCACTATACCCGGAAAAGTGAAAAACTTTCAAAAAAGGTCTTGCATTTTTAGGGCCGAAAGTGCATAATAGGTTAGCACTCGTTTTGGTTGAGTGCTAACCTATTACCCTTTCTGGAGGCATTTTACAAAATGGAAAAGAAACAGTTTAAGGCCGAATCCCAGCGGCTCATGGATCTCATGATCAATTCCATTTATACCCATAAGGAGATCTTCCTGCGAGAGATCATTTCCAACGCCAGCGACGCCATCGACAAGCTGGCTTACAAGGCTCTGACCGACGAGGGCGTGGGCCTGAACCGTGACGAGTTTAAGATCGTTGTGGTGCCCGACAAGGACGCACGCACCTTGACCGTGTCCGACAACGGCATCGGC
>JAFYPT010000040.1 GCA_017547425.1 Ruminiclostridium sp. | reverse complement strand
TGGTGCGGAAGGGCTCTGCCACCATGGCGGCAAAGCAGACCGGCTCCTCCAGGGGCAGGGTCCAGATGTTCTCCCGGACCGTCCGGTCCTCGTAGTCCCTAGGGAAGAAGGCCAGCAGGTCGGCCACAGTGTACAGGCCCAGTTTCGCCAGGGCGGTCTCCCGGGCCGGGCCGATGCCGGGAAGGTTGGATACCGGAGTATGTAAGGTCAGTTCCGACATAAGCCGACCTCCTTTCCGCTTATTTGCTCCACCCCGAAGGGATGGTTCGTAGGGGCGATTCACGAGAAGGTGAATTGGCCGAAGGCCAAGAGAGGCTGGCCTGGGCCAATCGCCCACCACCCATAGGGTTCGGCCTACGTTTCGGGCGCTTCGTGAAGCACCCCTACAAAATGGTAATGTTTTCTGCAAGTATACCACAAAACCCACCCATCCACAATGTTCATCCGAAGAGAATCCGCACCGTCAAGGCCGCGAAAAAGAACCCAGCCAGGTCGGCGCAGAGGGCCGCCGGCACGGCGTACCGGGTCTTCTTGATCCCCGCCGTCCCGAAGTAAATGGCGATGGTGTAAAAGGTGGTCTCGGTGGACCCCAGCATCACCGCCGCCGTCCGGCCGATGCGGGAGTCCGGCCCGTAGGTGGTGATGAGTTCCGACCCCACCCCCAAGGCAGCGCTGCCGCTGATGGGCCGCACCAGCATGAGGCCCATGGTCTCGGGCGGAATCCCCAAAAGGCCCAGGAGAGGGGCCATGACCTGGGCGGCCAGATCCAACGCCCCGGAGGCCCGAAGCATGGCCACCACCGTCAGAAGGGTCACCAGGGCTGGCAGGATACGCCACAGGATCTCCAGCCCCTTGGCCGCCCCTTGCAGGAGGGCATCGTACACGTCCACCCCTTTGGCCATGCCATAGCAGGACACCCCAGCGATGATCCCGGGAACCAGCAGGTCCAACATCATCTGCATCCTCAGTCCCTCCAAATCTTGCTCAGGAGTTTGGCCGCCGTGATCCCCACCGTCACCGACAGCAGGGAGGTCACCCAAACCGCCGGGAGGATGTCGAAGGGGGTCTCGCACCCGGCGGCCAGCCGCACCGCCGCCACAGTAGTGGGAATGAGCTGGATGGAGGCCGTGTTGCACACCACCAGCATGCACAGGCTGTCCGAGGCCACCCCCGGGGTCCGACGGCTCATCCGCCGGGCGGCTTCCAGCCCCAAAGGGGTAGCGGCGTTCCCCAGGCCCAGCAGGTTGGCCGACACATTGGCAGCGATGGTGTCCATGACCCCCTTGTCCCCGGCAAAGTCCGGGTAGAGCCGCCGAAGGATGGGGTGAAACAGCCGGGCCAACTTCCCCGCCAAACCCGCCCGGTCCATGACCTCCATGACCCCCATCCACAGGCACAGGACCCCCGCCATGGAGATCCCCAGCTGGATGGCCTGGGCGGCCCCTTCCATGGCCGCCGGAGCTAGCCCTCCCTGGTTCCCCAGAATCAGCGCGCACACCAGAGAAAGGACCGTCATCCCCGTCCAGATCACCGTCATTGCCATTGCCCGTTCCCCTTTTCAAAGTTTTTCCATACCATATGTTGGAAAACTGGAAGCCATTCCTCCCCTTTCCGTCCATCCTTTTCTAGCAATCGACAATTTTCGATTGACTTCTAAATACGATTTGTTATAATTATGATGTTTCCAAGAGTTTTTGTGATTTTTTGCCGTTTTGCCACGCTGCCGGAAAGCGCATCCGGCAAAACTTGGACAGAGAGAGAAAAAACGGCCAATCCGGGAAAGGAAGTGCTTCACACACATGAAATCCACAGGTATTGTCCGCCGGGTCGACGAACTGGGGCGTATCGTCCTCCCTATCGAACTGCGCCGCACGCTGAACATTGCTGAGAAGGATTCCCTGGAAATCTACGTGGACGGATCCTCCATCATGCTCAAAAAGTATCAGCCTGCCTGCATCTTCTGCGACAGCGCCAAGGAAATCTCCACCTTCAAGGGCAAGAACATCTGTTCCGTCTGCCTGAAGGAGCTGCTGCATAAGTAATGCCGCACACCCAACCATTCCCCCGCTTCACACACAACACCACACACAAACACAACGAAAAGAGCATTCCCGCCTGGGAATGCTCTTTTCCTTTTTCTTTGGGTTCGACGGGATTCGTCAAACCACAATATTATACAATTTGTATTTTACAATCCCTGTCAGAAAAGGAAGTCTTCAGCCCCCATCCTTCCGGGCGATGGCCAGGTCATACAGAGCCTTCTTGGAGAGTTTGTAGGCAGCTGCCGCCTGCTTCACTGCATCCCGGGTGGAAGCTCCCTCTGCTTGGAGCTTGTCCACCAGTTCCAGACCGTCCTCCAGGGTGTATGCCTCCTCCTGGGCCGGGGGTGCACCCTCGATGACCAGGACGAATTCCCCCTTAGGAGGCGTGGTGGTGTAGTGGGCAATAGCTCCCCCCAGGGTGGTCCGCAGGACCTCCTCGTGGAGCTTGGTCAGCTCCCGGCACAGGCT
>JAFYPT010000039.1 GCA_017547425.1 Ruminiclostridium sp. | reverse complement strand
GACTCTCTGGAGCACGGCTACCTGGTTGGCTCCCGTGGCTCGGTCGGCTCCTCCATCGTTGCCTTCCTGTCTGGTATTACGGAAGTTAATGCCTTGCCTCCCCACTACCGCTGCCCCAACTGCAAGCACTCGGACTTTGCCGCCGGTGTGGGCCACGGCTGCGGTGCGGACATGCCTGATGGAAACTGCCCCGTCTGCGGCACCAAGTACGTGAAGGACGGCTTTGACATCCCCTTCGAGACCTTCCTGGGCTACGGTGGTAAGAAGGTCCCGGATATTGACCTGAACTTCTCCGGTGAATACCAGGCCAATGCTCACCGATACACCTTTGAACTCTTCGGCCAGAACCACGTGTTCCGTGCCGGTACCATCGGCACCGTGGCGGAGAAGACCGCTTTCGGATATGTGAAAAAGTACCTGGCTGCCCGTGGCCTTCAGGTCACCAAGGCCGAGGAAAATCGTCTGGCCAAGGGCTGCACCGGTGTCCGCCGGACCACCGGCCAGCATCCCGGCGGCATGGTGGTCATCCCCCAGGACCGGGAAATCTACGATTTCTGTCCTGTCCAGCACCCTGCCGATGACACGGGCACCGACATCATCACCACCCACTTCGACTACCACAAGATGGAGGATAACCTCCTGAAGCTGGATATTCTGGGACACGACGACCCCACCATGATTCGTATGATGGAGGACCTGACAGGGGTGGATGCCAAGCTCATTCCCCTGGACGACCCGGACACCATGCGTATCTTCACGGACTCCTCGCCCCTGGGCTACGAGGACGACCCTGTCCTGGGTCCCACCGGTGCGGTGGCCGTGCCGGAGTTCAACACCAAGTTCACCCGCCAGATGCTTATGGATACCCAGCCGGAAAAGTTCAACACCCTGGTGCGACTGTCCGGCTTCTCCCACGGCACCGATGTGTGGTTGGGCAATGCCCGTGACCTGATCCTCTCCGGTACGGCAGACGTTGACTCCACCGTGGGTTGCCGTGACGACATCATGCTCTACCTGATGGAAATGGGCGTGGAGCCCAAGATGTCCTTCGACATCATGGAGGCCGTCCGTAAGGGCAAGGTGAAGAAGAGTGGCTTCAACGACGGTTGGGAGGAGGCCATGAAGGCCAACAACGTCCCCGACTGGTACATTGAGTCTCTGGCCAAGATCGGTTATCTCTTCCCCAAGGCTCATGCTGTGGCCTACGTTATGATGGCCTTTCGTATCGCCTGGTTTAAGGTCCACCATCCCCTGGCTTTCTACGCCACCTACTTCTCCATCCGAGCCAAGGCTCTGGATGCCACCTGTATGTGCCGGGGTATGGAGGTCTGCCAGCAGAAGATGCGGGAGATCACCGCAAAGGAAAAGGACGCGGCGGCGGTGGAGGAAGACATGCTGGTCACCCTGGAGGTCTGCTATGAGTTCTATCTCCGTGGCTTCACCTTCGAGAACATCGACCTGTATCGGTCCCATGCCACTAAGTTCATCATGAACCCGGAAAACAATTCCCTGCTGCCCCCCTTCACCTCCATTCCCGGTCTGGGTGAGTCGGCGGCTTTCTCCATCATGGAGAACCGGGAGGGCCGGTCCTTCATCTCCCAGGAAGAACTGCTGGCCGCCTGCCCCAAGGTCTCCAAGACCCACGTGGAGCAGCTACGAGCTGCCGGTGCCCTGGGCACCATGCCGGAAACCAGCCAGATTTCCCTGTTTTGACGCAAAAATACACGCAAGGAATTGCCTTGCGTGTATTTTTTGCGTTATGGATGATTCAGTTCCTTCTGCATTTTTCGGTAGTACCAGAGGCAGAGGGCGATGCCCACCATGGTGGCAGTGGGAGCGGCCAGACCGATGCCCGTGAGGGAGGCATCCGGCTGGATGCTCATGATGTACGACATGGGTAGACGGATGAAGAAGGACTGAAAGAGCCCCTGGATCATGACGAAGAGAGACTTTCCGTGGCCGTTGAAGTAGCCCATGAAGGAGAAGAGGATGCTGGTGATGATGGCCTCCGGTGCAAAGCCACGGAGGAACTCGAAGGCCCGGTCGATGACCGCCGGGTCGCTGGTGAAGAGGGAGGCCAGCATATCACCCTGGAAGAATGCCAGCAGAGCGATGACCACGCCGATGGATCCGCCCACGGCCATGCCGTAGAGCATTCCCTTCTTGGCCCGGTCCTCCTTGCCGGCGCCTACGTTCTGGGCCACGAAGGAGGCCATACACTGGATGATGGCTGCCGGGATGAGCATGACAAAGGACTGGATCTTCTGGGCCACACCATAGCCCGAGGAGGCATCCAGACCCAGGTGGTTGATGAAAGCGCACAGGGCCAGGAAGGTCAGGTTGGTGAGGAGGTCCTGAAGGGCCAGAGGGGTACCGATCTGGAGGAAGGATTTGGTCTCCTTGCCCAGCCGCAGGTCCTTCCGGGAAATGGAGAAGGGGAAGGGCTTTCGGCGGATGAGAATCAGGGAGAGGACCACGCTGACCGCCTGGGCCGCAATGGTGGCCACAGCGGCACCCACCACGTTCAGGCCGAAGCCTGCCACCAGGATCAGGTCACCCACGATGTTCACCACGCAGGCGATGGAAACGAAGATCAGGGGGTACTGGGAGTTGCCCATGCCCCGGAAGATACAGCTGATGAGGTTATAGGCCACCACGAAAACCAGGCCGCCGCCGCAGATGCGGATGTACTGGACGGTGAGCTCCAGAGCTTCCGTCGGTGCCTGCATCAGGACAGCGATGGGCCGGGCCAGAAGGAGCAGACAGGCTGAGAGGACCACGGTCAGCAGGAGGAAGAAGAGAATGGCATTGCCCAGAAGGGGGCCGATGCGCTTAGGGGTACCCTCGCCCAGATAGCGTCCCATGAGGACGGTGACACCGGTGGCCAGGGCGCACAGGACGAAGGTCACCATGTTCAGAATGCTGCTGCCGGTGGCAACGGCGGAGACACCGGCGGTGGTGCCGAATCGGCCCACGATGAGCAGGTCCACGGCGCTGTACATGGCCTGCAGGATGAGAGCGGCCAGAATGGGCAGCATGAACCGGATCATCTTGCCGAAAATACTGCCTTGGGTAAAGTCTTGTTTGTTGTCCATGGGGTACCTCCTGTGAGTTCGAGCGGAGGATAGAATACCAGAAATCCCTGTTTTTTGCAAGAGCAGGGGAGAAAACCCGATGCAAAGAACCTTTGCGTGACTTTTTTGCCCCAATCTGGTATGATTTTTGGAGAAAGGAGGTGGCTTCCATGACCATCGGGAGCAACATCAAGAAACTGCGGACGGGTCAGGGGATGACCCAGGACCAACTGGCCGAGAAGCTGTTTGTCACCCGGCAGACTGTGTCCAACTGGGAGAGGGGAGCCTCCCAACCCAATCTGGAACAGTTGGAGGCCATCGCCGCCGCCCTGGGGGTGGAGGTCATGGAACTGCTCTACGGGCCGAAGCCAAAGGAAGGGCCATCCCGGAAACGGCTGCTGGCTGGCGGGATCTGTTCGGTGACTGCCCTCATCTTGTGGGCGATGGGAAAGTTTTGGATTGCGCCTGCCATTGAAGGTTGGGTCCAGCGGCATTATCAAATGGGGCAGGTCTACTTTTATGAGCTGGTCTATGAGGGAGCCATGGTATTCCTTTTGGTGTTAGGGCCGCTTCTTCTGGCTAGTGCCATCTGGAACTTTGAACTTAAAAAAACGGATAGGAGAGTTTGCCTTGCTCTGGGGATCGTGCTTGGCCTTGTCTGGCTGTCTAGTTGGGGCTTTGTATTGGCCATGGTGTTTACGGAGTGGCACGCTCCCTTCCATAGATTCTTTGTGTATCTGGTCAACTTCCAATATGAAGCCTGGGGATCGGTGGTGGAAGGGATCGCTGTCCTGTTCCTCTTCCTGGCGTTGAACCCACCAAGAAAGAAAACAGCGGAGGAGACAAAGTAGGCTGTCTGATCTCTCTGCTCTGAGAAAAGCAAAAATCCCGAAACCTTTCGGTTTCGGGATTTTGGTGCGCGAGGCGGGACTTGAACCCGCACGTGCGTAATGCACACTAGAACCTGAATCTAGCGAGTCTGCCAATTCCACCACTCGCGCATGTTGCTGTCTCTCGACTGCTTGAACATAATAGCACACCTTGTCGAAGAAGTCAACCCCTTTTTTGCGTTCCGAGGAAAATTGTTTTCCGAGTGTTGAGATTCGAACGCAAGGGGATCGGGCACAAGCGCCGATTCCATCGGCCCTGGATTTTACGGCGGCCTGCGCCGCCTACAAGAGGCCTTGCGTTCGACCAACGATGTACAAAAACAAAAAGAGTACTATCTTTCGATAGTACTCTTTGGTCCGAGTGTTGAGATTCGAACTCAAGGCCTCTTGAACCCCATTCAAGCGCGATACCAAACTTCGCCACACCCGGATATTCAGTTTGCTGCATCAGTCAGCTTTGATATAATACCACAGGTTTCTTGGTTTGGCAAGCCTTTTTTGCAAAAAACTTAAAAATTTTTGATAAGCGAAAACCCCGCCAGAAATCATCTGACGGGGTTCCTTTGTAAAGAGAATTACTCGCCCAGGGGCAGGACCACCTTGCCGTACTCGGCGTTCAGGATCTGAGCCATAGAGGCGTAGATGGCGGACAGGCCGCAGAAGATACCTTCCACACCGGCGATGGTGGTGATCATGTGGTTGCCGGTGAAGTCGCCGGCAGCCAGCAGGAAGAACAGGATGGTCAGGGAGCCGAAGACCACCTGGGTTGCCTTGTTGTGCTTCAGGGTGCCGATGAACATGAACAGGGTGAACACGCCCCACAGCAGCAGGTACCAGCCCATGGCGATGTGGTCAGCGGACTCAATGCCCTCGAAGGGGTTGACCCAGATGATGACCAGGGACCACCAGAAGAGGCCGTAAGCGGTGAAAGCGGTGCCACCGAAGGTTGCGCCCTGGCAGAGTTCGCGGATACCGGCGATGATCTGGGCCAGGCCGCCCAGGGCGATACCCATACCGACGATCATGATGGACAGGGGGATGAGGCCAGCATTGTGCAGGTTCAGCAGGACGGTGGTCATGCCGAAGCCCAGCAGGCCCAGAGGGCCGGGGTTGGCCATAGTGGTTGCATTATGAGACATCTCTATCTTTCCTCCAAATATGTAATGGACATGTGGGACATTGGAAGCCACAGTCCCTGTGTTCGTCCAAAAGGCGAACATTTTTATTATAGGGATTCTCTGATTTGATTGCAAGTATTTCTTGGAGAAATATTTTCTTTTTTGTCTTTTCTTTGGGGAGAAAGAGGAGTATAATAGGCCTCGCGTCTCAATGAATCCGAAATTCGAGGTGTTTCTGTGAAAAAAGCCTATCTCATGGCGGCTGTCACCGTCTTTTTCTGGGGTACTTCTGCCCCGGTGTGTAAGGTCCTGCTGAATGACCTGACCAATATGGAGGTCCTCTTCTTTGCCTCGGTCTTTGCCTCTCTGTCCCTGCTGACCATCGTCCTGAAGCGGGGCCAGGGGAAGGAGCTGACGGCTTACACGCCCAAGGAATTCTGCTATATGTGTCTGCTGGGTTTCACCGGCTACTTCCTGTACTCGGCCTTCTACTACCAGGGGGTCAACTTCCTGGATGCCCAGATCGCCTGCATCGTCAACTACCTCTGGCCCATCTTCACGGTGTGCTTCGCCTGTATCATATTAAAGGAGAAGTTTTCCGGGGCCAAGTTCGCCGCCCTCCTTCTGTCCTTTGCCGGTGTCATCGTGGTGATGCTCCACCCGGGCCAGACTTTCGGGGGCGGTCAGATGAAGGGATATCTCTACTGCATCGCCGCAGCTGCCCTCTACGGTCTCTTCTGCAACCTGAACAAGAAGCAGGGAGGCAACCAGCTCATCCACATGTTCTGGTACCACACCCTAAGCGCCGTCTGTTCCCTGGTCTGCACTCTGTGGGGGGGCGGGATCCCCAGTGTCACCGGAGGCCAGGTCCTGGGTTTCCTGTGGCTGGGTGTCTTTATCAACGCCGTGGGCTACCTCCTGTGGGCTCTGGCCCTCCAGGACAGCAACGCCGCCACCATCTCCAACTTTGCCTATGGTACCCCCGCCATCGCCATGATCCTCTCCTGCCTCTTCCTAGGCGAGCCTCTGTACTTCACCTCGGTCATAGGTCTGGCCCTGATCCTGACGGGGTTCTTTCTGCAGATGTATCTTACAAAACGCAATCCCTGACAAAAACGCACAGCTGGAAAGCTGTGCGTTTTTCTGTGCTTATGTTT
>JAFYPT010000038.1 GCA_017547425.1 Ruminiclostridium sp. | reverse complement strand
CTGCGCTATGTGTTCAGCCACACCTTGGAACAGTATGTGGACTTTCGGGACCAGGACGTCCTCTTCCTCTACAGTTCCCTGCTGCTGAACAACAGTTTAGCACTGAAATAATACAGAAAAGGAGCAATTTCCATGGATATTCAAAACATTCTTTCCCGTGTTGACCACACCCTGCTGAAGGTGGATGCCACCTGGGATCAGATCAAGACCCTCTGCGACGAAGCCATGGAGTTTGGCTGCGCCACGGTGTGCATCCCCCCCTCCTTCGTGAAGGCCGCTGTGGACTACAGCCAGGGCTACCCGAAGGTCTGCACGGTCATCGGCTTCCCCAACGGCTACAACACCCTGGCCGCCAAGCTCTTTGAGACCAAGGATGCTGTGGAGAACGGCGCCAGCGAGATCGACATGGTCATCAACAACGGCCTGGTGAAGGAGCGGAAGTGGAAGGAAATCGGCGAGGAAATCTCCGCTGTGAAGGCCGCCTGCCTGGGCCGTCCCCTGAAGGTCATCATCGAGACCTGCCTCCTGTCCGACCCCGAGAAGGTCAAGCTCTGCCAGGTGGTGGAGAAAGCCGGAGCGGACTTCTTAAAAACTTCCACCGGATTCTCTACCGGCGGCGCAACCCGGGAGGACGTGGCCCTTCTGCGGGAGCATCTGGCCGACCACATCAAACTGAAAGCCTCCGGCGGCATCCGCACTCTGGAGGATGCCCAGGCCTTCCTGGACCTGGGTGCTGACCGCCTGGGAGCCTCTGCTCTGGTGGGCGAGGCCCGGAAAGCATAACCATGAAAAAACGACTTCTTGCCCTGGCCCTGGCGGTGCTGATGCTCACGGCACTGGTCCCCGCCGCTTCGGCGGCCTCCACCCGGCCGGACTACACGGACAGCCTCTCTTCCAGCCAGTACCAGGCCCTGTACAATGACTTGCTCCGGCCCCTCTGTGTGGTGAGCAATGACTTTGGCGGGGGTTATCTGGACCGCTGGCAGACCGTGGATGAGCATCTGGTGGATGTTCTGTCCTACACTATGCTGGTGGGCAACCCCATCCTCAACCGATACGGCGGACAGGTCGGCCATAACGGCTACTACTGCCATCGGTCCTTCACCCAGTCCAACTTCCAGGCCATGACCAACGCCATCTACGGCAAGACCCTGGATATGCGGGGGTTCCAGTATTCCTACCGGCCCGGGACCTATGACTATTTCAGCTTCCTGCAGGATGGCCGGTTCTATCTTTTCCTGCCCCAGATGGGCTACCTTGGGGAGGATTACCTGGTGCCCGAGAACCTGGTGAAGCTGTCCCAGGACCTGTACTACACCAACTTCAGCAGATACAACCAGGAGTATCCCGGTGCACCCTATCGATGGGCAGCCTTTGACGGGGCTGTGGTCCAGATGCGGGCCGACGGCACCTGGTCCCTGGTGACCTACTATCCCGACGATGCCGACCCGGATGAGCTCCGGGAGCGATTCGTGACCCCCTCCTCCTGGGCCCAGGCAGAGGTGTCTGCCGCCCAGCGCGCCGGACTGGTCCCTGCCCTGAGCAACGATCCCTGGTGGGTGGATAACATCTCCCGCCTCCAGTTCTGCGAGCTGGCCGTCCGTCTGGCCGAGCGGGCCACGGGCAAGAGCCTGCCTGCCCCCGCCGATCCCTTCACCGATACCGACAACACGGCTGTGCGGAAGGCCTACGCCGCCGGAATCGTGAAGGGGATGACCGACACCAGCTTTGCCCCCGGCGGCACCATCACCCGGGAGCAGCTGGCCACCATGCTCTGGCGGACCGTCCAGTATATCCAGAACCAGACCGGCCATGTGGTCATGCGGCCCACCCTGAGCCTCAACGGTTTCGTTGATGCAGGGTATGTGTCCGATTGGGCCATCGAGGCGGTCTCTACCCTCAGCGGCTGGAGTATCCTCAACGGCCACGCCGACGGCCGGGTGGCCCCCAGGGACCCCTGCACCGTGGAGCAGGCCGTGCTGCTGGTCTACCGCACCTACGGAAAACTGTAAGAGAAAGCGTGATCCCTTGTGATAAAGGAAATCATCCCCAATCTGTACTCCATCCCCGTACCCCTGCCCAACAATCCCCTGAAGGAACTGAACGCCTACCTGGTCAAGGGGCCTGACCGGAGCCTCCTCATCGACACAGGCTTCAATCTGCCCCCCTGCTGGGAAGCGTTGGAGGCGGGTCTCAACGAGACGGGAGTGGACCGGTCCCGGCTGGACGTCCTGGTGACCCACATCCACACCGACCACACCGGACTGTCCGCCCGGGTGGTTTCTCCCGAGGGAAAGATCTACATCGGGGAACTGGACCACCCCTTTACCGCCCAGACCTTTGAGGACTGGTTCTGGGAGGAGATGGACCGACGGTTTCTGAAAGAGGGCTTCCCGGCAGAAGAGGTGGAGGTGGTCTCCCGGACCAACCCCGCCCGGCATCTGGGGCCCCAGCTGGACATCAGCGCCTACACCCCCGTGAAGGAGGGGGAGGTCTTTCAAATTGGGGACTACCGGCTGGAAGTCCTTTCCGTCCCCGGCCATGCCCCCGGCCAGCTCTGCCTGTGGATGGAGGAACAGGGCATCCTCTTCACCGGAGACCATGTCCTCTTTGACATCACCCCCAACATTGCCGTCTGGGCCAACATGGACAACATGCTGGGCCGGTATCTGGAAAACCTCAAGCGGATCCGAGCCTACCCGGTGAAGCTGGCTCTTCCCGCCCACCGCCACAGCGGCGACCTGGTGGAGCGCATTGACCAGCTCCTGGTCCACCACCGGAACCGGGTGGCCGAGACCCTGTCTATCGTGGAAAAGTACCCCGGCATGACGGCCTACGACATCACCGGCCGTATGACCTGGGACATCCGGGCCAAAAGCTGGGAGGACTTCCCCCTGAACCAGAAGTGGTTCGCCGTGGGCGAAGCCCTGGCCCACCTGGAGCTCCTCATCCAGGAGGGGACGGTAAAACCCATCACCCGGGAGGACGGGATGGTAGGGTATACGCCATAATAAAAAGGAAGGTTCCCTCTGGTGAGGGAACCTTCCTTTTTATTTAGTGGTGACACACCTCGCAGTGGTCACAGTCGGGGAACTGCTTGGTGTCGTAGGGGATGCCGTTCTTGTCGAAGTAGTCCTTCAGGGCCACCTTTACGGCCTCTTCGGCCAGAACGGAGCAGTGGACTTTCACGGCGGGCAGGCCGTCCAGGGCCTCCACCACCGCTTTGTTGGTCAGCTGCATGACTTCGCTGACGGGTTTCCCCTTGATGAGCTCGGTGGCCATGGAGCTGGAGGCAATGGCGCTGCCGCAGCCGAAGGTCTCGAACTTCACATCGGTGACCACGTCGTCGTCGATCTTCAGATAGATCTTCATGATGTCACCGCACTTGGCGTTGCCCACTTCGCCGACCCCGTCGGCATTCTCAATATAACCTACGTTCCGGGGGTTGCGGAAGTGGTCCATGACCTTTTCACTGTATAACATGGGGTTTGACTCCTTTCTCAAGGTCCCGCCACAGGGGGGACATGCTTCTCAGATAAGCCACCACCTGGGTGACGGCTTGGATGATCTCGTTGACTTCTTCCTCCGTGTTCTCATGGCAGAGGGACAGGCGGAGGGAACCGTGGGCCACCTCGTGGGGGCGGCCGATGGCCAGCAGAACATGGCTGGGGTCCAGGGACCCGGAGGTGCAGGCCGAACCGGAGGAGGCGCAGATGCCTTTGTCGTCCAGCAGCAGGAGCATGGACTCGCCCTCGATGCCTTCGAAGCAGAAGTTCACGTTGCCGGGAAGCCGCTGGGTGGGGTGGCCGTTCAGTTCTCCGTGGGGGATGGCGGAAAGGCCCTGGATGAGCTTGTCCCGCAGGGCGGTGACCTTCTGGGCGTGTTCTTCCAGGTGGGCGCAGGCTTCCTGCAGGGCCGCTGCCATGGAGACGATGCCGGCGATGTTTTCCGTGCCGGCCCGCTTGCTCTTTTCCTGGCCACCGCCCTCGATGAGGGAGTGGAGGCGCAGACCCTGTCGGACGTACAGAGCGCCGGTGCCCTTGGGTCCGTGGAACTTATGGCCGGACAGGGAGAGCATGTCGATGTTGTCGGCCACCACGTCGATGGGCAGATGACCGGCCACCTGGACGGCATCGGTGTGGAAGGGGACCTTTTTGGCCTTACAGACCGCGCCGATTTCCCGGATGGGCTGGATGGTGCCGATCTCGTTGTTGGCGTACATGATGGTCACCAGGCAGGTGTCCTCCCGCAGGGCGGCTACCACCTGGTCGGGGGTGACCAAACCGTCCTTCCCCACGTCCAGGAGGGTCACTTCAAACCCCTCCTTCTCCAGGGACTGGAGGGTGTGGAGGACAGCGTGGTGCTCAAAGGCAGTGGAGACGATGTGCTTCTTGCCCTGCATGGCGCCGTTTTTGGCGGCAGAGCGGATGGCCTGGTTGTCGGCCTCGCTGCCGCCGGAGGTGAAATAGATCTCACCGGGCTTGGCGTTCAGGCAGGCGGCCACGTCAGCCCGGGCCTTGGCCAGAGCCTCTGCGGCGGTCTGGCCGACGGTGTGGAGGGAGGACGGGTTGCCGTAGTTCTCTCTGAAATGGGGGAGCATGGCCTGGATGGCGGTTTCGCTCATCCTGGTGGTTGCTGCGTTGTCTGCATATATTCTCATGGTCAAACCTCCTTGGGTTTTATTCCTAGTGATCTATTAGGTATTTAGAGCATACCACGACCACCTCGCAAAGTCAATAGCAAAATGGATAAATTTTGTCCAACTTTACAGAAATAAAAAAAGCCCCCAGCTGTCTGAGAAGACAGCTGAGGTTGGGGGCATAGGGTCATTCTGCGCAGCCGACAGGGATCTGATCCTCCTGGTGCTGGAGGTCGGCCAGGGAATAGCTGTTCAGGTACTCATAGACCACCTTGTCCAGACCCTGCCACAGGGGGAGGGCACGGCACTGGTCGGCCTTTTCGCAACCGTTCTTACTGCCCTTCAGGCAGGCAACGGAAGCCAGGCTGCCTTCGGCCAGGCGAATGATTTCGCCGGCGGGGTACTCTGCCGGGGGCTTGGACAGGCGATAGCCGCCGCCCTTGCCGCGGGTGGCATCCACCAGGTCCACACGGCTGAGAGAGGCCAGGATGTTCTCCAGATACTTGACGGAGATCTCCTGCCGCTTGGCAATGTCCTTCAGGGGGATGTAGTCCCCGGTGTTGTGGTCCGCCAAATCAAGCATGACGCGCAAGGCGTAGCGTCCTTTCGTAGAAATCATCATACGTTGCGTCCTTCTTTCTGTTCAGATTCCTTCCTTGTGGGGGTTCCAGTTGCCTGCAAACAACTAGGAATCCTATGGATTGAGTTGATTATACACCTTTTCAGCGGAAAAGTGAATGGGGAAATGCAAAATTTTCCTACGATTTGCAGAAAATTTTGCAAGGATTTCCAGCACTCTCGTTTTTTCGACCTTTCCCATGGCGGAAATGCCCCCTCCCGCCGGGGTCAAAACAGTTGCCCAACCGTTCCGGCTGTGCTAAACTAGGACCCAAGAAGAAACGAAAGGGAGGCATCCTGATGGAGGGAAATACCCTGACCGTGCGCGGTCTGCGCACCCAATTCCATACCGCCAAAGGCATTCTTCCTGCCACCGATGGAGTGGACATCACCGTTCCCCGAGGAAAGATCGTGGGTCTGGTGGGGGAGTCCGGCTGCGGCAAGAGCGTCACCGCCCTGTCGGTGATGGGCCTGGTCCGGGCGCCCGGCGAAATTGCCGGCGGCGAGATCTTGCTGGGGGACCGAAATCTTCGGAACCTCTCCCCCAAGGAGCTTCAGAATCTCCGGGGAGACCGTATGGCCATGATCTTCCAGGACCCCATGACCTCCCTGAATCCGGTGTACACCGTGGGGCGGCAGGTCTCGGAGGCCCTGCGCATCCATAAGGATATGAGCAAGGCCCAGGCCCGGGAGAAGACCATCGACCTCTTCCGCCAGGTGGGTATCCCCGACCCGGAGGGGCGGTTTGACGCCTATCCCCGGGAGCTTTCCGGTGGTCTGCGCCAGCGAGTGATGATCGCCATGGCCATGGCCTGCGAACCGGAACTCCTCATTGCCGATGAGCCCACCACCGCCCTGGATGTGACCATCCAGGCCCAGATCCTGAGCCTTATGGACCAGCTCCGCCGGGAGCATGGCACCTCCATCCTCCTCATCACCCACAACATGGGTGTGGTGGCGCAGCTGTGCGACTATGTGTACGTCATGTACGCCGGGCAGGTGGTGGAGCAGGCCGAGACCTTTGAGCTCTTCCGCAATCCCCGGCACCCCTATACCCTGGGCCTGCTGAAGGCCATTCCCTCTCTGG
>JAFYPT010000037.1 GCA_017547425.1 Ruminiclostridium sp. | reverse complement strand
GCAGAAAAAGCCTTGTTCGGGTACACCGAACAAGGCTTTTTGTTGATTATGCGGGTCGGACCACCATGTGCTTGATCTCGCCGTCCCGGCTGAATTCCTGGATGGTGGCGATGGCGCGCATGTGATATCCGTTATAAATGGCATAGTAGTAAGCCTGGGTGTCACTGATGATGGTGGCATCGGTGATCTCGAACTTGCGGAACAGGAACTGATTCCGGAAGAACATATCGATCCCCTCGGGGCCGTAGGCGTGGAGCTGGGGCTTGCCGGAATCCTTGGGGCAATAGTCCACAAAGCTGCCGGTGGGGGAGAAGAGCTTGCTCAGGGCTTCGGAGTCCCGGTTGAGCATGGCATTTACATACTGTCGGATCAAAGTCATACTATCTCCTCCTTTAATAAACCTTTTCGGAATTGAGCAGAGCGTCGGTGCCGCCGTCCACGAACATCACGTTGCCGTTGACGCCGTGGGCCAGAGGGGAAACCAGGAAGACGATGACGTTGGCGATGTCTTCAGGGTTCATGAGCTCGTCAGTACCATAATTGATGGGGATGGGCAGAGCGGCCAGAGCGGCTTTGGCGCTGGTGCTCATGGTGGCCGTCATGGGGGTGGAGACGTTGCCGGGGGCCACGGTGTTGATACGTACCCCGTTGGCTGCCCAGGAAGCGGACACCCGACGGACCCAACGGGCCAGAGCGTACTTGGTGGTGACGTAGATGCTGTTGCCCACGGACAGATTGGAGTCGTCAAACTTTTCTACGATCTTCAGGATGGCTTCCTCGCTGAGGGCGGTCTTGGTCTGGCTGTAGTTCAGCAGATCCACCAGGTCGGGCCGGGCCGCACCCTGGGAGATGGTGTTGGAAGAAGTGACCACACAGCTGCCGCCCTTCTTCTTCAGCAGATCAAAGAGGCCATGGGCCAGGTTGACGGCGCCGTAGTAGTTCAGGCTGACGATGAGCTTCAGGTTGCCGCAGGCACCGGAGACGCCGGCGTTGCAGCACAGACCGTCGATGCCGTCGGGATACATCTCGTGAATGGTGTCGATGACATAGTCGCGGCCTTCCTTGGTGGCCAGGTTGGCGCAGATGTCTGCGTCCTTCAGGTCCACGTTCAGGACTTCATGGCCCTGGCTGCGTAAAATTTCCACGGTTTTTCCGCCGATACCGCCGGAACCGCCAGTTACGATATAAACTCCCATAAATTCTAACCTCCTTGGATTTGTTCTTTGTTATGACTCTATTATCCATGGTGCTTGCAAAAAGAAAAGTGATAAAATCACGAAGATAGGTTCGAAATGTTGTCCTTAGTTATAAAATGACGCATTTCTCCGGAAAGATTCTGAAAAATGATGGGTTTCTGGCTTTGGCTCACTGGTCAAACAAATGAAGACGGAGAAAATGAAAGAAGTCTTGCGCGGTGTGTGGGAGGGGAGAGGAGCTGGCCGGGCGAATGGTAAAAATTTCGGCAGAAAACATGCCCTTCCGGCAAAAATTTTTCTTGTATTTTCGGGGAAAGGATGGTACACTGCAACCGACAATTTAATAATGGGAGATGCAAATTTTGTTGTAACGCCGCATGAACTGCGGCGGAAGGAGAAGTTAAATGAAAAAGCGTATTTTCGCACTTTTCCTGTCGGCCCTGCTCCTGTCTACTGTACTCTGCGCTTGCGGAGACGCGAAGACCGAAGAGGAGGCAAATGGGTTCGGCAGCGACGGAACGAGCTCTTCCGGAGAGCCCGTCAACGGCGGTGAGCTGGTTGTCGGTATCTCTCAGGACCTGGGAGACAGTCTTGACCCGTATCAGATGGTAGCGGCAGGAACTAAAGAGGTCTTATTTAACGTGTATGAAGGTCTTGTCAAGCCCGATTCCAGCGGCAACTATGTGTGCGCTGTGGCTTCCGACTACGATGTGTCGGAAGATGGCCTGACCTATACTTTCACTCTGCGCGAAAACGTGCTGTTCCACAATGGGGACACTGTGTCTGCAGAGGACGTTCTTTATTCCTTTGAAACCTGCGCTGCAACATCCGTCGAGGCGGATCTGGTTGCAGCGCTTTCTGCTGTTCAGAATATTTCTGCTGAGGGTAACCAGGTTGTCATCACCCTGTCCGAGCCCAACGCAGCCTTCATCTGCCATGTTGGTATGGTCCACATCGTCCCTGCGGACTATGCAGACCAGGCCACTGCGCCTGTGGGCACCGGTCCCTTCAAGTTCGTGTCCCGCTCCGTGCAGGAGAGCCTGGTGGTGGAGAAGTTCGCCGAGTACTGGGGCACCCCCGCTTACCTGGACAAGGTCACCTTTAAGATCTTCGAGGACCCCAACGCCCTCATGTCCGCTCTGAGCGCCGGCTCCGTGGACATGGCAAACCACCTGACCATCGACCAGGTGGATGCCATCGGCGGCGACTTCGTCTGCCTGGAAGGCACCATGAACCTGGTGCAGGCTCTGTACCTGAACAACGCCGTGGAGCCCTTCAGCAACGAGAAGGTCCGTCAGGCCATGAGCCATGCTGTGGATGTGGATGCGATCCTGGAGCTGACCTCTGCCGGTTACGGCGCAAAGCTGGGCACCTCCATCTACCCCTCCTTCGGCAAGTACTTCGACGAGAGCCTGGTTGGCTACTACGAGTACGACGTGGAGAAGGCAAAGGCCCTGCTGGCTGAGGCTGGTTATCCCGATGGTTTCTCCATGAAGATCACCATCCCTTCCAACTACACCCCCCACATGAACGTGGGTGAGGTCATTGCCGAGCAGCTGTCTCAGGTGGGCATCAAGGCCACCATCGAGCCTGTGGAGTGGGAGACCTGGCTGACCGACGTCTACGCCGGCCGCAACTTCGACAGCACCGTCATCGGTTTCACCGCCAACACCCTGTACGCCGGTGCTCTGCTCAACCGCTTCATGAGCGACAACGAGAGCAACATGATCAACTACAACAACCCCGAGTATGACGCTCTCATGAAGCAGGCCGCCGCTTCCACCGACGATGCCGAGCAGACCGCTCTGTACAAGGAAGCAGCCGCTCTGCTGACCACCACCGCAGCCAACATCTACGTCCAGGACATGGCAGACTTCCTGCTGATCAAGTCCGGTGTGGAAGGCTACCAGTTCTATCCCATGTACGTGATGGATCTGGCCACCGTTCACTACGTCCAGTGAGCAAACCAATCTAAACGAGTAAGCCCGATTGCCTGAAAGAGAAAGGAGGGCGGGAAGATGAAATACGTCCTGCGCAAACTGACCACTCTCATTATTACATTGTTTATCGTTTCCCTTCTCGCCTTCCTGGCCTTTCAGGTGATCCCGGGCTCCCCGGCCACCAACATGCTGGGTACCAACGCCACCCCCGAGAAGATCGCCGCCCTGGAGGCCGAGCTGGGCTTTGACCAGCCGGTCCTGGTCCGGTACGGCAACTGGCTGACTGATTTTGTCTGCGGCGATTGGGGAACATCCTACAGCTACAGCCTGCCCGTCAAGGACATGGTCATGGAAAAACTCCCCAACACTGCCGCCCTGGTCCTTCTGGCCTTCCTCATCGTGGTGGCCGCCTCCTTCCCCCTGGGCATTGCCCTGGCTAAGCGAGAGGGCGGCAAGCTGGACAAGTGTATGACCGTCATCAATCAGGTCTGCATGTCCATTCCCCCGGTCTTTGTGGGCATCCTGCTGTGCTTCGTGTTCGGCATCACCCTGAAGGTTTTTGTCCCCGGTGGCTTTGTCACCTTCAGCGAAGACCCGGTGACCTTCCTTATTTATATGTTGTTCCCGGCCCTGTCTGTGGCCCTGTGCCGCATCGCCATGACCGTGAAGATGCTTCGCTCCTCCATTCTGGATGAGATGAACAAAGACTACATCCGCACCGCCTTCAGCCGTGGCCGCACCCGTGCCGACGCCCTGAAGAAGCACGCCCTGCGCAACGCCATCATCCCGGTCATCGCTTTCCTGGCGGTTACTGCCGCAGAGTTGGTGGCGGGCACCATCATCGCTGAGCAGGTCTTTGCCGTCCCCGGCATCGGCCGTCTGCTCCTGGCCTCCATCAGCGCCAGAGACTTCCCTGTGGCCCAGGCCATCGTGGTCCTGCTGGCCGCCTGGGTGGTCATCGTAAACTTTATCGCTGATATTCTCTATCAGTACATGGATCCCAGAATCCGCATCCAATAAGGATTTTTTCAATTTGATTTTCTTTCGCCATCTGCGGATGGCGAAACTCTACGAGGTTGATTTCGCAGAGGGGAGGGACGGAAGTTGAACGTCTTCAGATTTAAAAACCAAAAAGAACGCCCGGAGTCCTTGGAGCACAAAGACAGCCCCAACTACTACTGGGTCATTGGCATGGCCATTTCCGCCCTCATGCTGGTACTCATCCTGGTGGGGTACGTTTGGACCCCCTACAGCACCACGGAGATGTCCGGCAGAGAGAAGTTCCTGTCTCCCTGCCTGAGCCATCCCCTGGGTACCGACAACTTTGGGCGTGACCTGCTCTCCAGAATCATGGAGGGCGCAGGAAGCACCTTCCTCATTGCCCTGTGCGTGATCCTCATCGGCGGCATCATCGGCACCATCATCGGCAGCCTCACCGGTTACTTCGGCGGTATGGCCGACGTAGTCCTGATGCGCGTGTGCGATGCCATCACCGCCTTCCCCAGCATCCTGCTGGCCCTGGTCCTCATTGCCGTCATCGGCATGGGCAAGTACCAGATCATCCTGATTTTAGGCATCCTCTTCATCCCCTCCTTCGCCCGTGTGGTCCGTGGTGAGGTGGCCAAGCAGAGGACCCTGAACTACGTCCAGGCGGCCCGCCTCATGGGGGCCAGCCATATGCGCATCATCTTCCTGCACATCCTGCCCAACACCATCCAGGTGCTGCTGCCCATCCTCACCATCGGCTTCAACAACGCCGTTCTGGCCGAGGCCAGCATGAGCTACCTGGGCGTGGGCGTGCTGCCTCCGGACGCCTCTCTGGGCCGTATGCTGTCCGAGTCTCAGACCTATCTGGCCAAGGCTCCCTGGTACGCCCTGTTTACCGGTCTGGCCATCGTGCTGATGATCCTGGGCCCCAGCCTTCTGATGGAAGGTTACCAGCACAGAAAGCGCAAAGGCTGAGGGAAAGGAGGACCCTATGTTACACATTGAGAACCTGCGGATCCATTTCCGGGACGCTGCCCCCGGCAAGGATGCGGTGAAGGGCATCTCCCTCCACATGGCCCAGGGTGAGATTTTGGGCCTGGTGGGCGAGTCCGGCTCCGGCAAGACGGTCACCGCTATGGCCCTGTCCAGCCTGCTGAGCAACGCCAAGACCGAGATGACCGGCAAGATCCTCTTCGACGGCAAGGACATCTTCCACACCAGCCGAGAAGAACTCCGTGCCATGCGCGGCCGGGACATCTGCGTGGTCTTCCAGGAGCCTATGACCTCCATGGACCCGGTCATGCGGATCGGCCCCCAGATCGAGGAATCCCTCCTCATCCACACAAACCTCTCTGCCTCGGAGCGGAAGGAAAAGGCCCTCCAGGCCATGGCAGATGCCGAGCTGCCCAACCCGGAAGTGGTCTACAACAAGTATCCCCACGAACTTTCCGGCGGCATGCTCCAGCGATGCATGATCGCCGCTGCCATTATTTCTGAGCCCAAGCTCCTCATCTGCGATGAGCCCACCACCGCCCTGGACGTGACCATTCAGGAGGGTATCCTGGCCCTGCTGAAGAAGATCAATCGGGAAAAGGGTACGGGCATCCTGTTCATCTCCCACAACCTCCACGTGGTCCGCAAGCTGTGCACCCGTGTGGCGGTCATGTGCCGGGGTGAGCTCATTGAGGAAGGCCCTGTGGACGAGGTTTTCCTGAACCCCCAGCAGGACTACACCAAGCGGCTCATTGCCGCCATCCCCACCAGACGGAAACGAGGGTGAGACCATGGAGCCTATCCTGGAAATCAAAAACCTGAACAGCTTTTACCGCCAGGGCGGCAATGCCTTCTCCAAGGGTAAGACCGTCCAGGTGCTGAAAAACGTGAATCTGACCATCGGCCAGGGCGAGGTCCTGGGTCTGGTGGGCGAGTCCGGTTCCGGCAAGTCCACCCTGGCCAAGTCCATTCTGGGCATGACCGAGTACCAGGGTGAGATCATCCACCACTCCCGCCGCCCCCAGATGGTCTTTCAGGACCCCTACTCCTCCCTGAACCCCGCCTTTACCATCCGGCGGATCGTGGAGGAGCCCCTGCGGATCTTTGGCAAGTACTCCCCCCAGGAGCGCACCCAGCGGGTGGAGGAAATGCTGGACGCTGTGGGCTTAGGCCCTGAGTTCTACGACCGCAAGCCTGCCCAGCTCTCCGGCGGTCAGCGCCAGCGTGTGTCCATCGCCGCCGCCATGATCTCCAAGCCCAAGCTGGTGATCCTGGACGAGGCGGTCTCCGCTCTGGACGTGACCATCCAGGACCAGATCCTGGACCTGCTCATGAAGCTCCGCCGGGAGTTTAACCTGAGCTACCTCTTCATCTCCCACGACCTGAACGTGGTCTACCAGTGCTGTGACCGGGTCATCGTCATGCAGAAGGGCGAGATCGTGGAGGAGAACACCGTGGACGGCATCTTTGACAACCCCGTCCACCCCTACACCAAGCAGCTGCTGAAAGCAGCGGAATAACGAAAACGAAGCCCTCCGGGAACCGGAGGGCTTTTTGTTTGGGCTTGCGTGGTTATGGGTCTTGGTGTAAAATGATTCTGAAAATATTGCGGGGAACACCCCCTGCTGTAGAAGAGGAGAGAAGAACCATGAATACCCTATGGAAGAATCTGACTGCCCTGGGTCTGACTCTCTGCCTGTCCCTGTCCCTCCTGGCTATGCCTGCCCAGGCCACCCTGGCAGAGGAGCAGGAGGCCCAGGAGGAGGCCGTTGTGACCGCGGAAGCGTCTGCAGAACCCACCCCTGCCAGCTATGCCCCTGCCCTGCGCCAGGACCACGTCCGGTATATGCAGGGTTTCCCTGAGGGGACCTTCCAGCCTGAGAGCCAGCTGACCCGCGCCCAGGCCGCCCAGCTGGTCTACCGCCTGCTCCAGAATCCCGACTGGGGCTATGGGTACTGCTCCTATGTGGACGTCCCGTCCTGGGAGTGGTATGCCCAGCCAGTCACCGCCCTGTGCAGACTGGGGCTCTTTGACGATGGATACTACTTCCGCCCCAATGACATCATCACCCGCGCCGAGTTTGTGGACCTGCTGGTCCGCCTGCGTCCCGATGCCTACGGTGTGGCCTACTTCCCTGACGTGCCCTCCTGGCACTGGGCGGCAGATGCCATCGGTGCCGCCGTCTCTCTGGGCTGGATCACCGGCTATCCCGAAGGCACCTTCGGTCCCGAGCGGGGCCTGACCCGTGCGGAAGCCTGCACCGTGGTCAACCGCATGACCGAACGCACCGGCGATGAGGGGTTATCCCGTCAGGTCATCGGTCTGGGGTTGTATTCCGACGTGACCCTCGATCATTGGGCCTGGCAGACCATCGCCGAAGCCTCGGTCTCCCACGACGGCATGCACTACTACGGTCAGGAGTACTGGCTGAACCTGGATGTGGGCAACCTGACCTTCACCTCCGGCATCCACACCGTGGACGGGGAGCTGTACTATGTGGACCGCTTCGGTCAGCTGGTGACCAACGACGTGGTGGGCGCCTATGTGGCCGACGAGACCGGCCTCCTCACCAAGATCGCCGATTCCTACCAGATGCCCGGTGTGGAGTACTTTAGCCAGATCGACAACCTCTACGCCTGGGTGGGCTGTGAGTCCGTGGCCACCTTCACCGGCCTCCGGGCCCTGGGGTATGCCCAGGATGTGGAGCTGCGGACCTTCGTCACCGACCAGCCCCGGTCCCCCACCACCGACCCGGAGAAGGGCTTCGTGGGCGATCCCTTCATCCCTGACCGCCAGAAGAAGACCCGCACCACCATCTACCCCGCCAAGCTGGCTGAGTACACCAACAGCTACTGTGATGGGGAGACTCCCGCCGCCGACTTCCGTGGATCCACCATCGAAGAGCTCCGGCAGGAACTGCTGGCGGGCAACTGCGTGGTGGGCTACATGACCCTCTGGTGGGAAAAGCCCAACTATCGGAACTATGACATTGAGGGGACCACCCAGCGGCTGGTGAGCAACAATCACGCTGTCCTGGTCTGCGGCTATGACCCTCAGAAGGGATATTTTATTTCCGACCCGTACAACTACGACAACCGTGGCCAGGTCTACCAGTATTGGGAGCCTGCCTCCGTTTTTGAACCCATCTGGAATGAACGTCAAGTGGGCATGATCATGCGCCACTGAAATAAAAGGAGGAACACACCATGAAGTATTTTATTCTCAACGGCACCTTCCGTCCTGACCGTCCCGAAGGCCCTGCCTTCAAGGAGGCTCTGGACGCCCACCACGCCTACCTGAATCCCATGGTGGCCAGCGGCAAGATTCTGGTCTCCGGCCCCAAGCCCGGCGGCGGCGGCGTCATGCTCCTGAAGGCAGAGGACATGGCAGAGGTCCAGGCTCTCATTGATAACGATCCCTTCGTGGTCCGTGGGGTCCAGACCTATGAGGTCACCGAGTTCATGGCCTTCAACGTCCAGCCTGAGGTCAAGGACTGGTTCGGCAAGTAAACAGCAAGAAAAAAGGCGAGCTGCAGATTGCAGCTCGCCTTTTTTCGCTTATCTTGTCTGTCCGTTGCCGGTGATGACATACTTATAGCTGGTCAGTTCCTCCAGACCCATGGGCCCCCGGGCATGGAGCTTCTGGGTCGAAATGCCCATCTCACAGCCCAGGCCGAACTGGCCGCCGTCGGTGAACCGGGTGGAGGCGTTCACGTAGACGGCTGCAGAATCCACCAGACGGGTGAAGAGGGCAGCGACCTGGGCATCCTCGGTAATGATGGCCTCGCTGTGGCCGGTGGAATGGGCGCTGATGTGGGCGATGGCCTCCTTCACGTCGGCCACCACCTTGACGGCCAGGATGTAGTCCAGGAACTCGGTGTCGAAGTCGTCGTAGCTGGCGGGGATGCCGGGCATGATGGCCAGAGCGCCGGGATCCAGACGGAGCTCCACAGGCTCCACACCGGCCTCAAAACGCTCTCTGCCCAGCTTCTCCCGGATCATGGGCAGGAAGTCCTGGGCCACCTCCTGGCTCACCAGACAGACCTCACAGGCGTTGCACACCGAGGGACGGCTGGTCTTGGCGTTGTTCAGGATGGTGATAGCCTTTTCCAGGTCGGCCTTGCCGTCCACGTAGATGTGGCAGATGCCGGTGCCGGTCTGGATGCAGGGGACCTTGGCGCTGTTTACCACGGTCTGGATGAGGGAGGCGCCACCCCGGGGGATGAGCAGGTCGATGTAACCCACGGCCTGCATCAGTTCGTTGGCGCTGTCCCGGCTGGTGTTGGTCACCAGACTCACCAGAGCCTTGGGCAGGTTGTGCTGCTCCAGGGCCTTGTGGAGGGCGGCTACGATGGCGGTGTTGGAGTGGATGGACTCCTTGCCCCCTCGCAGAACGCAGACACTGCCTGCCTGGAAGGTCAGGCTGGCGGCATCGGAGGTCACGTTGGGCCGGGACTCATAGATGATGGCGATGACACCCAGGGGGACGGAGACCTTCTTCACCTCCAGCCCGTTGGGCAGGGTGTGGGTGGAGAGGGTGCGGCCCACGGGGTCGGGCAGGTCGGCCACCTCCAGGATGCCCTTGGCCATGTCCTGGATGCGGCCCTCGGTCAGGCGCAGACGGTCCTGCATGACGGGGGCGATGGTGTCCTGGGCGGCCTCCAGGTCGATGGCGTTGGCGGCCAGGATGGCCTGGGTGTCGGCCAGGAGGCAGTCGGCCATGGTCCGCAGGACTTCCTTCTTCTCCTGGGTGGTGAGACCTGCCAGGGCGGCCTTGGCGGCCCGTGCCTCCTCCAGCAGGGGACGGGTGATGGTCAGGTCGGCGGCGTCGGGGGCAAAGTCGCTCTTGCCCTTGGGGGGCTCGTAGCCCTCATAGACGGGCGGGGGATAGCAGCTGTCGCTGAAGGGGGGCATATTGTCGTAGAAGTGCATGGTTCAGCCTCTCTTTCCGCGGAAGCGGCTGCCCACGGGCTTGCCTTCCGCAATGTCGTACAGGATGGCGGGTTCGGCTCCGTTGGCGATGACCATATCGCAGCCGGATTGCGTGCAGATGGATGCGGCCTGGAGCTTGGTGGCCATGCCGCCGGTGCCCAGGCTGGACCCGGCGCCACCGGCCAGGTCCCAGATCTCCCGGGTGATCTCGGGAATCTCGGAAATGAGGGTGGCCTCGGGATGGGTGTGGGGGTCGGCGGTGTACAGACCGTTGATGTCCGACAGGAGGATCAGCAGGTCTGCCTCCATGCTGACCGCCACGATGGCGCCCAGGGTGTCGTTGTCGCCAATGCCCAGCTCCTCGGTGGCCACGGTGTCGTTCTCGTTGATGATGGGCAGGGCCTTCAGTTCCAGAAGCCGGTGCATGGTGTTTTTGAAGTTCTCGAACCGGTCCGGGTGGTCCACGTCGTAGGCGGTCAGCAGGATCTGGGCCACGGTGTGGTTGTGCTCGGCAAAGAGCTTGTCGTAGGTGTACATGAGCTCGCACTGACCCACAGCGGCGGCGGCCTGCTTGGTGGGGATGTCGGTGGGACGCTGGGTCAGGGAGAGCTTGCCCACGCCCATGCCGATGGCGCCGGAGGAGACCAGGATGATCTCGTGCCCGGCGTTTTTCAGGTCGCTGAGGACCTTGCACAGCTCTTCCACCCGGCGGATGTTCAGAAGGCCCGTGGGATGGGCCAGGGTAGAGGTGCCGATCTTGACCACGATGCGCTGGTTTTTCATAAAATCCCTCTCTTCTTGGGCGTATGGAGAACGGGACGGAACGCCCGCTTGATTTACAATGGATTACCCATCATTTTACTCCATAGGACCGGGACTGTCAACGACTGGAATTTTCGAAGGAAACCGTTGATACATCAACCAAAATGGTTGACGACTCAACGGTTTTTTGTTATCATGGCCCGGAGGTGTTGACTATGGCAAATTGTGTTGGCAGAGTCCTGACCCGTCTGGCCAGAAAGTGCCAGATCGCGGTGGGCAACGCCCTGCAGCAATATAATCTCACGGCAGCCGAGGAGCCCGTCCTCATGGCCATCCTGAACCACGAGGGCTTTACTCAGGAGGAACTCACCGCCTACATTGGGGTGGACAAGGCCGCCGCATCCCGCACCGTCCGCTCCCTGGAGGAGAAGGGCTTTCTGACCCGTGTCCAGGACCCCAAGGACAAGCGGCAGAACCGGGTCTATCCCACGGACAAGGCCCGGGAGATCGGCCCCCTGGTGCGGAAGGAACTTTATAAGATCAACCTGGCCCTCACCGAAGCCCTGACCCAGGAGGAAGACGACCAGGTCTACCACCTGCTGGTGCGGATCGAAGAAAACTTTAAGCCCTGAGGAGGGTGTATCATGGCAGAATTCTACACCCGATATATCAAGGAGGCCTTTGGTCCCGACGGCAGACTTCGGGACTGTTCCTATGACTACCCCGAAAACTTCAACTATGGCTGGGATGTAATCGATCCTCTGGGGACCCTTTACCCCGATCACCTGGCCATGATCTGGCAGAACGACCGGGGGGAAAAGGCCCAGCTGACCTTTGGGGATGTGAAAAAACTGAGTACCCAGACTGCTAACCTCTTCGCCTCCCGGGGCCTGAAGAAGGGGGATGCCGTCATGGCCGCCCTGCGGACCCACTGGGAGTACTGGGTGGTGGCCATTGCCGCCCACAAGCTGGGGCTCATCCTCTGCCCGGTGTACTACCGGCTCACCCGGGAGGACTTTGCCTTCCGTATGGAGACCGCCCAAATCAAGGCGGTGGTCTGCTGTCAGGAGGGGGATGCCCCGGCAAACATCCTGGCGGCGGCAGAACAGACCGGGGTGACCCATCGGTTCTCCCTGGGAGAAGCCCCGGGGTTTGAGGACTTCCACCAAGCCATCGCTGCCCAGCCCGCCACCCTGGACCGGGTGGACACCCACTGGCAGGAGCCTGCCATGGTGTATTTCACCTCGGGCACCACGGGAAAGCCCAAGGCAGTCCTTCACAACTATGCCTTCCACCTGTCCCATCACTACGGCTCCCGCTACATGCAGGATGTCCATATGGGTTCCCGCCACTTCGCCACCGGCGACACCGGCTGGGAGGTGGTGTCCGGCACCAAATTCTATGGCCAGTGGCTCCACATGGGGACCCTGCTGGTCTTTGACTACGACCGTTTCCCCCCGGATCAGGTCCTGGCCTTCCTGGCCGAGAACAAAGTCACGGGGATCATGGCCCAGCCCACTGTCTACCGCATGATGCTGGACGTGGGCATGGACCGATACGATCTCTCCTCCCTGACTAACTGTGCCGTGGGCGGAGAAAAGCTCCAGTCGGACGTGGCCCAGCGGGTCATGGAGCAGATCGGACATCCCCTCTACGAGGGTTATGCCCAGTCGGAAACCGGCCTCATCGCCGCCGTGTCCAAGAATATGGGCCGGAAGGAAGGAGCTGTGGGCAAGGTCATGCCCAAGTACCACGTGGAAATTCTGGCCGAGGACGGCTCCTTTGCTCCTGTGGGTCAGGAGGGTGAGATCGTCATCGTGGCCGATAACGGCCGTCGCCCCGAGGGTGTCCTCGTGGGCTACCTGAACGACCCCGAGGCCACCGCCACCCTGTGGGATGGAGATATCTTCCACACCGGCGACCTGGCGGTCATGGACGAGGAGGGCTACCTCTTCTACCGGGGCCGTGCCGACGGCATCATCAAGACCAAGGGCTACCGGGTGAGCCCCATGGAGCTGGAGGAGATTCTCTCCCACCATCCGGCGGTCTATGAGTCCCTGGTGTCCGGTGTCCCGGACAGGGACCTGGGCCAGAAGGTCACCGCCTACATCCGTCTGGCGGAGGGGTATGCCCCCGGCGATGCCCTGGCGGAGGAGATCATGACCTTCCACAACAGCCGCTGCGCGGGCTTTAAGAAACTGCGGGCCCTCCATTTTGTGGGTCCTCTGGCCCGGAACGCCAACGGCAAGATCATTCGCAACCAATTCAAGGACGAGGATTAAAGCCTCGCAGAGTTTCGCCACCGCAGTGGCGAAATAAAGTCGAATTCGTTTTCTGGCGCGACATGTGCGTGCCGGAAAACACTTCTCGGCCTGTCAGTGTGCCCGAAGGGCGCGCGCAACAGGCCGTAATCCCCATTGTCGGAAAAGGCTTTGCCTTTTTCGGCAGGTAAAGAAAGGAGGAGGACCATGGCACTGCTGGAATGGAAGGACGTGAATGTGTCCTTCTCGTTCGCCGACGGATCAACCTTCTATGCCCTGAAGGACATGAATTTGTCCGTAGAGCAGGGGGAGCTGGTGGCCCTGGTGGGACCTTCCGGCTGCGGCAAAACCACCGCCCTGAACGTCCTGGCCGGTCAGGTGGCTCCGGTCTCCGGACAGGTCCGTCTGGCTGGGGAGTCTGTGGATGGGATGCTCCCCTCCATCGGCTACATCTCCCAAGCAGATACCCTACTGCCCTGGCGGACCGTCCTGGACAACGTAGCCCTGGCCATGGAGCTCCGGGGCGTTCCCACGAAGGAACGGCGGGAGATCGCCCGGGACCTGATGGCGAAAATGGGCCTGTCCGGTTTTGAACACAGCTACCCCCGGGAACTCTCCGGCGGTATGAAGAAGCGGGCGGCTATTGCCCGTGTCCTGGCAGTGGACCCGGCCATCCTTCTGATGGACGAGCCCTTCGCCCCTCTGGATGCCCTCACCCGCCAGAAGCTCCAGGACGACATCCTGGACCTGTGGGAGGCTACGGGCTGCACCATCCTCTATGTGACCCACGACCTCACTGAGGCCATTGCTCTGGGAGATCGGGTGGTCCTCATGGGGGCCCGCCCCGGACGGGTGGTTAAGGAATATCCCATCGACCTGCCCCGGCCCCGCCGGGTCATGGACGTGAAGTTCGAACCCCATTTCGCGGAACTGGAGAAAGCCATCTGGCAGGACCTGAGCAGCGAGATCCGCAGAGGGGAGGGACAGCCGTGAAGAAACGCAGCTCCCTCATCAGCCCCGGTACCTGGACCCTGGTGGTCCTGATCCTGGCCATTTTGGCCTGGGAGTGGGGCGCTTCGGCCGGAAAGGTGGACGTCTTCTTTTTCGGCAGCCCCAGCCTGGTCTGGGCGGAATTTATGGACATGGTGGAGCGAGGCTCCATGGCCCGCCACCTGTCTGCCACCTTGCAGGAGGCCGGTCTGGGCCTTCTCATCGGCGGTGTCCTGGGGACCCTGGCCGGTCTGGGCCTGGGCATCAGCCCCAGGATCAGCACCGCCCTCATGCCCCTGATGACCGGACTGAACGGCCTGCCCAAGCTGGCCCTGGGTCCGCTGGTCATCATCTGGTTTGGCATTGGCCTGAAGTCCAAAGTGGTCATTGCCGTCCTCATGGTCTTTTTCGTCTTTGCCTTTAACCTCTACTCCGGCGTGAACAGCGTGGAGCGGGAGCTGGTGACGGCGGTAAAGCTCCTGGGGGGCACCCGGAAGCAGATCTTGCAGAAGGTCATCTGGCCGGCCAGCATCCCCTGGCTTTTGGCCAGTCTGCGGACCGGCCTGGGCCTGTCTATCTCCGGCGCCATCGTAGGCGAGTACCTGGGGGCCGGACGAGGTATGGGCTGGGTCATTTCCAACGCCGGCGAGCGGTACGATGTGAACCAGGTCCTGTGCTGTGTGGCCGTTCTGGTCCTTCTGGTCATGCTGCTGGACGGCGTGGTCCGCCTGCTGGAGCGAAAGCTTCTGGCCTGGCGATAACATGGTAAACATCCCCTGCAGGGGTTGTGATAAAATTTTTCAAAGGAGAAACCAACATGAAGAAGTATTTAGCTCTCCTCCTGGCCATGGTCATGGCTCTGGGCATGCTGGCTGGCTGTGGCAGCACCGCAGAGGAGCCCGCACCCGAGACCGAGCAGACCGAGACTGTCGAGCTGGAGAAGATCGTCATCACCGAGCAGGTCCGTGGCTACCACTGGGCACCCGCTTACCTGGCACAGACCCTGGGCTACTTTGCCGAGGAGGGTCTGGAGGCGGAGTTCCAGACCATCAAGGGTTCTGACGCTACCGTTCCCGTTCTGGCCGGTGAGGCTCAGTTCTGCCTGAAGGGCATCGAGACCGCTCTGATGGTCAACGAGGCAGGTCAGGCCATGAAGATCCTGGCTTCCTTCACCCAGAAGTACCCCTACAGCCTGATCGGCGCCAGCGAGGAGTACTCCACCCTGGAGTCCCTGGCAGGCGGCACCGTGGCCGGTGGCCAGAGCGCCAACAGCGGCCCCTACTCCTTCGCGATGGCCTGCATGAACAAGGCTGGTCTGGTTCCTGAGACCGACGTGACCGTTATCACCATGGCAAGCTCCGGCTATGCTGCTGCCATCGAGGCAGGCGAGCTCCAGGCTGCGGTCTCTGCCAACCCCTGGTCCGCCAAGAAGCTGCAGGATGCTGGCGGCGTGGTCATCGTGGACGGCACCGATGATGCTGTCATCGAGGAGATCATCGGTTCCGCTACCTATGAGCTGTTCGTTCTGATGGCTTCCGACGAGTACCTGGCTTCCAATCCCGAGACCGTCCAGAAGGTCATGAATGCTGTGGCAAAGGCTATGCAGTGGATGGAGACCGCTACCCCCGAGGAGATCGCAGAAATGCTCCTGCCCCTGTTTGAGGGCGCAGACGCTGAGCTGCTGTACGACGCTGAGTACGACAAGGAGCGCGGCATTGCCAACTACACCGGTTACCACTCCGAGTCCGGCTTCCAGGCTGGTGTGAACCTGACCAAGCTGGCTGGCGGCATCACCACCGACATGACCGAGGAGCAGATCTATGACGAGTCCTTCCTGGACGCAGCATGGGAAGCTCTGAAGTAACCCATTCCGGATACAAGAAAAATCCCAGGTCTTTTCGACCTGGGATTTTTTGCTGCATAAATTTACTTACCGATGTAGGTGTAGACAGCGGAGGGACGGCCGCCGGTGGAGTAGTCCACGCCGCCGATGACGCTGTTCTTGTCGATGAGGTAGTTCATGTACCGCCGCAGAGTGACTCGGGACAGGGAGACATTCTTGGCGATGTCCTCGATGGAGAGCTTCTCGCTCTTGTGTTCCCGCAGGAAGGAGCAGATGATCTCCAGGGTGACGGGGTGGATGCCCTTGTCCACAAAGTGACCGCTGCGCTGGTTCTCGGGGGAGATGACCTTGTCCAGCTCTTCCTGGCTGAAAGCCTTTTCCTCAGCAAAAGCCTCACGGCGGGCCACGAACTTCTGGAGGGCGGTCTGGAAGCGATTGTAGTCAAAGGGCTTGATGAGGTAGTCCGACACGCCATAGGAGTACAACTCGCTGACACGGCTGGCCTCGCTGGCGGCGGTGACCATGATGACGTCTGCCAGGATGCCCTCAGCCCGCAGCTTAGTCAGGAAGGTACGGCCATCCATGACGGGCATATAGTAATCCAGCATGATCAGGTCCACAGGGTTGTTCCGGCAGAACTCCAGAGCATCCTGGCCGTTCTGGAACACGCCGGCGATGTTCATTTTGTTGTTGTGCTCGACATACTGCTTGTCGATCTCGGCGACCATGGGGTCGTCTTCCACGATAATGACTTGATACATAAGCATCCCTCACATCTGTGTGATTTCATCATAATTATACATGTGCAAAGTGAGAAATGCAATCTTTTGTTACAAAAAATTCAAAAAAAGCCCCGACAACACGAGATTGTCGGGGCTTTTGGTCCCGAAAAAGACGGTTACTGACGGCGCATGGCCTCCAGGTCCAGGTCGCCGAACATGGCCCGCTCCCGCTCCTGGGGAGACAGGCTCTTCCGGGAGGAGCCGGTGACCGAGAAGAGAACGAAGCCGATGACCAGATAGACCACGAAGACGGTGACCGCCTTGCCCCCTGCGAACCAGGGGCAGAAGGGGAGCAGAGCGCCCACGAAGTAGATCACCCCGGCGATGGCCGCCCAGTAGGCGATGGGGGTGGCCAGGCGGTAGGGCCGCAGGGCGTTGGGCATGGTCTTGCGGAGCTTCAGCAGGGCCAGGGCGGAGATCATCCAGGACATGATGAAGGCGGTGGCCGAGAAGCAGGTGACCGTGTCAATCATGTTGTAGCCCAGGAAGGGGCCGATGAAGGACAGGATGGTGACCACGTACAGGCCGTTCATAGCAACGCCGTCCTTCTGAACGGCAAACCAGCTGGGAAGCATCTTGGCCCGGCCCATAGCCATGAGCAGGTTGGCCGAGGCGGTGAAGAAGCCGTTCCAGGTGGTAAACAGACCGGCCAGGGCACCGACGGTGATGAGCCAGTACAGGGCCACACCGGCGCCGCCCTCAAAGACGAACTTGAACATGTTGGAGGCGGCAGGACGGTCCAGGGTCAAAAATTCCTGCCAGGGGTAGGCGTAACCAAAGCAGAAGAGCAAAATGGCGTAGAAGACGCAGGCCAGGGCCACAGAGGCCACCACGGTGGTGCCTACGGTCTTAATGTCGCCGCCGGCGTCCTCCACCCCTTGGGGGATGGTCTCAAAGCCTGCCAGGAAGAAAGCGGCGGTGCAGAGGATGCCAAAGGCTCCGCCAAAAAGACTGCTGTGGTTGGCCCCTTCTGCGGGAGAATAGAGGGGCTGGATGTTGTCCATGCTTCCCCCCACCAGACCGGCAATGGCCCCGATGACACCGGCGGCCACCAGGAAGACGCACAGGAACTTCTGGATGAAGGCGGCCGAGGACAGACCCTTCTTGTTCAGCAGGAAGAGCAGGATGGTGAAGACCGTGCCGATGACGATGGTGGTCAGGTAGATGTCAGAGCCCATAATGGTGTACATGGGGTCCCCGGCGGTGAGGGAGGGGAACAGATAGGCCAGGACATCGGTGACCTGGATGGCCTCCCAGGGGATGATGGCCACGAAGGCGCCGAAGGCCCCCCAGCCGGACAGGAAGGAGACCTTCTCTCCAAAGGCGGCGTAGGCAAAGGCGGAGCCGCCCCCGGCCACGGGGAGCATGGGGACCAGCTCCGCATAGACCAGGCCGAAGGGGACCATGATGAGCAGGCAGAGCAGGTAGCCCAGGGAGGCCGGGATGGGACCGCCGGAGCCCGACATCCAGCCGTTGATGGAGACGGCCCAGCCCACGCCCACGATGGCGCCGAAGCCGATGCAGAAGAAGTCAAGGGCGCTGACGCCCTTTTTTGCTGTGGTTGGTTGTGTACCCATATCATACCTCTTTTCTTTGGCCCGCCGGGGCGGGCGATTCCAATGATTTCTCTCTCCGAGGGAACAGAAACAAACCTCCTTTCTGTGGGAATGTCACCCTTATTCTATTCGCCCTGGCAGGAAAAAGTTGTCGAACAGAGGCAAGAGCCGGAATCTTTTTACAGCTCCCCAGCGGTGGAACCATGCTGGATTCGTTTTCCGTCACCACAAGCCAAAGGCAATCTGACCATATCAAATAAAACAGGATTGGCCCTAGGCTCAAGGTCAGATATGTGGTATGGTATAGTCATGGCAGAATTGCTGCCGGTTCATATGATTGAGGAGGATTTTTATTATGAAGCGTATCGTTTCTATTCAGGATATTTCTTGCGTGGGTAAGTGCTCCCTGACCGTGGCCCTGCCCATCATTTCCGCCATGGGCGTGGAATGCGGCGTGATTCCCACTGCCGTCCTGTCCACCCACACCGCCGGTTTCAAGGGCTTTACCTTCCACGACCTGACCCAGGAGGTCACCCCCATCGCTGAGCACTGGAAGAAGGAAGGCATCACCTTCGACGCTGTCTACACCGGTTACCTGGGCTCCTTCGAGCAGATCCAGCTGGTGGGCAAGTTCTTCGACGACTTCCGCGGCGAGAACACCCTGATCTACTGCGACCCCGCCATGGCTGACCACGGCGTCATGTATCCCGGCTTCACCCCCGAGTTTGCTCTGGAGATGGGTAAGCTCTGCGGCAAGGCAGACGTCATCGTCCCCAACCTGACCGAGGCATCCTTCATGCTGGGCGTGGAGTACGTGGGCGACAACTACGACGAAGCTTACATCAAGAAGATGCTCAAGGACCTGACCGGCCTGGGCTGCAAGACCGCCATCCTCACCGGTGTCTCCTTCGAGGCCGGCAAGATCGGCGCTATGGCTTATGACTCCGTCACCGACACCTATTCCAGCTACTTCAACGAGAAGCTCCCCACCCAGTTCCACGGCACCGGCGACGTCTGGGCTTCCACCTGCGTGGGCGCACTGATGAACGGCAAGACCATGGAAGAGTCCCTGAAGATCGCTGTAGACTACACCCTGGAGTGCATGAAGGAAACCGCCAAGGACCCCGAGGCCCGCTGGTACGGTGTCTCCTTCGAGGCTGCTATCCCCGCTCTGGTCCACAGCCTGGGTCGCTAATTTCAACGACATTCTCTCATTCCTATCCATTCAAAAAGAACTCCCGGAACCTTGCGGTTCCGGGAGTTCTCATTTATTCCATATTAAATAGGTACTTCTCCAAGGCCAGGGCCACGCCGTCTTCGTCGCAGGAGGCCGTCACGGCATCGGCGGCCGCCTTCACATAGTCCAGGGCATTGCCCATGGCGATGCCAATCCCCGCCGCCTGAAGAAGGGGAATATCGCTGCCCCCGTCTCCCATGGCGATGGTCTCGGCCGGGTCGATGCCCAGGTGGTCCAGCAACCACAGGAAGGCTTCCCCCTTGTCGATGCCCCCGGCCAGGACTTCCAGGTCGTTGGGGAAGGGGTCAGCAAAGCTGATGTCGGAAAGGGCAGACAACCGCTCCCGCAGGGCCTTCTTGCTCTCCGGGCAGTCAGTCAGGAAGAAGAGTTCCTCCACGGGCCGGGTATCCTCCCGCAAGAAGTCCTCCAGGGAACCGGGCAGGACCTGACGGGTCCCCATGACGTACTCCCACATGGGGGTCCCGGCGTAACGTTCCCGCAGAATTTCATAGTCTGCCTGGGTCAGATAACCGATGCCGTCCCGAAAGACCTCCCGAATCATAGCAAAATCCCGGCATGCCTCCAAAATTTCCAGGCTCTTTTCCGGGGTCAAATGCTTTTCCAGCATGAACCGGTCCTCCACCCAGTCCCGGATGGTGGCCCCATTGGAGGTCACCGCATACCGCAGACCAGGCAAGTCCCGCACCACCTGGGGCAGCCCCTGGGCAGGACGTCCGGTGACCGGCACCATGAGAATGCCCATCTGTCGGGCACGTTCCAGGGCGGCCAAGGTCCGGGGGGAAATTTTCTTCTGGCTGTCCAGCAGGGTGGCATCCAGGTCCAGAGCAATGAGCTTGATTGTTTTCGCCATACCATTCCCTCCTTGTTCTGGGGGGTGTTTTCTATACTATGATATTGTACCATGCTTCCTTCCAAAAGACCATCCCCCGATTTCTTCCCCAACCCTCTTGACAAATACTGTCTAATCCATTAGACTAGACTTGTCTAAAACCTTCGACAAGGAGGAATCTATATGAAACCCAATCTTTCCCTCACCCTGGCCGACCATCGTCTCATGGAACTGGTGTGGCAGGCCGAGCCCGTCCCCTCCGCCCAGCTGTGCAAGCTGGCCGAGGCCAACCTGGGCTGGAAGCGGACCACCACCTACACCGTCATCAAGCGGCTGTGTGACAAGGGCTGCCTGAAAAACGAAGCCGCCGTGGTCACCTCCCTGGTGGACCAGTCTGCCGTCCAGCAGGCCGACGGCCAGGAGGTCCTTCAACGGTCCTTCGGCGGTTCCCTGCCCAACTTCATGGCGGCCTTTCTCAAGGCCGGGTCGGTCAGCGACCAGGATGCCGCTGAAATCGAAAAAATGCTGGAAGCGTACCGGAACGGTCGGTAAAGTCAAACGTTCCCGGGCCGATATGGAATCGGCCCCTACGCCCTCGTCCGATTTGTAGGGGCGGATTCTATATCCGCCCGCCCCCGAAAGGAGGTTCCCATGACTGAATTTTGCCAGACGTTATGCACCATGACCGCCGCCGCTACGGTGGCCGCCCTGATCGTCATGATCCTGCGACTTCCCCTGAAGAAAGCCCCCCGCTGGATCACCTGTACCCTCTGGCTGGTGGTCTGCCTGCGAATGGTCTGCCCGGTGACCTTCGAGGCCCCCGTGAGCCTTATGCCCGAAGAGATCACCAGCGGCCACATAGCCCAGCAGACCATGCCCGATCCCGTGGTGGCCGTCCCTGTGGACAGCCCCGACGAGACCCCGCCCCAGCAAGCCCAGGAACCCCCGGTGGAGCTGATGGCCCCCACCACAGACCAGTACGACCCTTTCTTCACCCTTTGGGCCGTGGGCGCAGGCGTTATGGCCCTTTGGGCTGTTGCCTCTTACGCACGGCTTCGCCGTCGGGTAGCTGACGCCGTGTTGGTCCAGGATAACCTCTATGAGACCGACCGGGTGGACACCCCCTTCGTCTGCGGGTTCGCAAAGCCCCGCATCTACCTGCCCGTAGGGCTGGAACCCGCCCACGTTCCCCATGTGGTCCGCCATGAGCAGGCCCACATCAAGCGACTGGACCACCTCACCAAGCCCCTCTTCTGGCTGGCTCTGTGCATTCACTGGTTCAACCCCGTCCTGTGGCTGGCCTACCTCTTATTCTGCCGGGACCTGGAAACCGCCTGTGACCAGAAGGTCATCCGGGACCTGGACCGGCAGGACACCGCCGACTACGCCGCCGCCCTCCTGTGCCTGGGCCGGGAGAAATCCCTCCCCCAGGCTGTCCCTCTGGCCTTCGGGGAAGAAAACGCCAAAGGCCGGGTGAAGGGCGTGCTGAAGTACAAGAAACCCGCTTTCTGGGTAGTGCTCGTGGCGGTGGTCCTGTGCGTGGGCGCCGGGTTCCTCCTGCTGGCGGATGCCCGGCAGGGTGAGAGTTTAGAAGGGGTGCCCATCACCCAGGCCAGCTATTTCCATTCCCGCACGTTCTATCCCCAGG
>JAFYPT010000036.1 GCA_017547425.1 Ruminiclostridium sp. | reverse complement strand
CTTGGCGAGAAGATTCAAATCCTCACCCCAGACCCGGTCGGCCATCAGGTCGGAACCGTCGGACAGGATGACCCGGTTGTCCTGGGGGCTGATCTCGGAAACAAAAAGCCGGTGACCGGCGGGGATATTCAGGCCCCGGCGCTGGCCGATGGTATAGTGATGGATGCCCTTGTGCTGACCCAGCACCTTTCCTGCCCGGTCCACAAAGTTTCCGGGGGGCGGTGTGGTCCCCTGGGCATCCAGCCAGGCGGCGTAGTCTCCGTCGGGGATGAAGCAGATCTCCATGCTGTCGGGCTTATCCGCCACGGGGATGCCGTACTGGTGGGCCAGTTCCCGGACCTGGGTCTTTTCCAGACCGCCAATGGGGAAGACCAGACGGCCGATCATCTCCTTGGGCAGACGAGCCAGCATATAGGCCTGGTCGTTTCGGTGGGCACCACGGGTCAGGAAGGCTTCGCCCTCCTGGTTTTCAATCTGAGCATAATGCCCGGTGGCCACAAAGTCCGCCCCGATCTCGTCGGCGTACCGGAAGAGAGCAGGGAACTTCACAGTGGGGTTGCACCGGGCGCAGGGCAGAGGGGTACGCCCTTCCAGGTAGTCCCGCTGGAAGGGACCCATGACCTGGTCGGCTAGTTCCTGGCGGATATCCCCGGCGGAGAAGGGAATGTTCAGACGCTGAGCCACCGCTTCCGCATCTTCCCGACCACCCAGGCCGATGTCCAGCCAGTGACCGTGGACCTCCCAGCCCTGGTCCAGCAGAACGCTGGCGGCCACGGCGGAATCCACACCGCCGGAGAGTCCCAGAACCACCTTCTTATTCATGGCTCCACCCCACAGGCTGAACGGCGGGGGCGCCGTTTATGTCGATAAGTTCGATGGCACCGGTGTCCACCAGGTATTCCAGGTAGGGGCGGATGTATCGCTCCAAGTGCTGGGCCCGGTGGGGATGGCCCACGGGCAGGTCCATAGCGGTAACCACAGCCCCATAGAAGTCGCTGTAGGTCATGGGCTTGTCCACCAGGGCGGTGATGGCCGCCAGCTGGGTGCGGATGCGGTCGATGTTGGCCTGGGCCAGGTGGGCGATGGAGCCATACACCAGGCCCTTGTGGCAGAAAATATAGGCATCACAAGCCAAGGTCTTCATGAGTTCCTTGCTGGTCAGGTCGTCGGTCATGTCGTAGACGAAGGGGACCATGGAGTCCTTCAGGACCTCCTCGGTCATGAGGGTGTCACCGGCGAAACATACATTGTCGGGGGTGACGATGCAGATGTGGTCCGGGGAGTGACCGGGGGTCCGGACGATGCCGAAGGTAGCACCGCAGAAGTCGATCTCGGTCTCGCCAAATTCGATGACCCGGTCCACGGGACCCACCAGGGCCTGCAGCCGGGGATAGGTCCGAATAAGACCCATGGTGAAGTTGAACAGGTGGTTCTTCAGGCTCTGCTCGCTGCGGACGATGTCAGCCTCCAGCTGGGGCAGGCAGGACAGGGCGCCGTACTTCTCCCGGAAGTACTTGGTGCCCTCGTGGTGGTCGTAGTGCATGTGGGTGCAGATGACACCCACCGGGGTCCAGCCGGCAGAGCGGATGGTCTCGTCCAGGTCGGCTTGAAGCTTGCCGCTGCCGGGGTCCAGGATGACGCACTCCTTGTCGTTGACTGCGTAAATGCCGATGAGCTGAGGGCCGTCGGCCACCCAGGTGTTGCCTTTTACGTTGGTTAAAGTCATAGCAATCTCTCCTTATGGGGAGGTTTATTGGCCCCGGCGCTCCATGAAGATCATCAGAGCGGCGATGTCCGCCGGGGACACGCCGGAGATGCGGGAAGCCTGCCCCAGGTTCAGGGGCCGAATCTCGTTGAGCTTCTGACGGGCCTCCAGACGCAGGCCGGACAGGTCGTTGTAGTCGATATCCACCGGGAGGAGCTTCCCCTCCAGACGGCGCATTTCATCCACCTGTCGCTGCTGGCGGGTGATGTAGCCCTCGTACTTGATGGATATCTCCACCTGTTCCGTGACCGCCTTGGGCAGGTCGGGCCGCTCGGGGTCCACGGGAGCCAGATCTTCGTAGGTCAGCCGGGGGCGGCGAAGGAGGTCGGCCAGACGGCAGCTGTTCTTCACCGGCGGCTCCCCCTTGGCCTCCAGCAGGGCGTTCAGGGTCTCGGAGGCCGCCACGCCGCTGTGCTCCAGGCGGTGCCGCTCCCGCTTCACGTTCTGGTATTTTTCCAGCACCCGCTGATACCGCTCGTCGCTCACCAGACCGATGGCGTGGCCCACATGGCACAGCCGCTGGTCGGCGTTGTCCTGGCGGTGGAGGAGACGATACTCCGTGCGGGAGGTCATCATGCGATAGGGCTCGTTGGTCCCCTTGGTCACCAGGTCGTCGATGAGAACACCGATGTAGCCCTGGCTCCGGTCCAGAATGAGGGGGTCCCGTCCCAGAATCTTCAGGGCGGCATTGACACCGGCCACAAAGCCCTGGACGGCGGCCTCCTCATAGCCGGAGGAGCCGTTGAACTGACCGGCACCGTAGAGACCGGATACCTTCTTGTGCTCCAGGGTGGGGAGCAGCTCCGTGGGGTCCACGCAGTCATACTCGATAGCATAGGCCGGGCGGGTCATCTCGGCGTTTTCCAGACCGGGCAGGGTGTGCATCATCTGAATCTGCACATCCTCCGGCAGAGAGGAGGAGAAGCCCTGGATGTAAATTTCCTCGGTGTCCAGACCCATGGGTTCCAGGAAGAGCTGGTGGCGGTCCTTGTCGGAGAACCGGACCACCTTGTCCTCAATGGAGGGGCAGTACCGGGGACCGACACCCTCGATGGTGCCGGTGAAGAGAGGGGACCGGTCCAGATTGGCCCGGATGATGTCGTGGGTCTTTTCGTTGGTGTAGGTGATCCAGCAGCAAATGCGGTTCTCCCCGGGCTGTTCCGTCTCAAAGGAGAAGGGGATGGCCTCGGCGTCTCCCTCCTGGACCTCCAGCTGGGAAAAGTCGATGGAACGGGCATTGACACGGGGCGGGGTGCCGGTCTTGAACCGGCGGAGGGACAGGCCGGCCCGGAGCAGACTCTGGGTCAGGGCGTCGGCACCAAACATGCCGTCGGGGCCGCTCCGGCGGACCACCTCGCCCACGATGGTGGTGCTGCCCAGGTAGGTGCCCGAGCAGATGACAGCCGCCTTCACCCGGTAGATAGCGCCGGTCTCGGTCTGCACACCCACGACGGCTCCGTCCTCGGTAAGCAGTTCGGTGACCTCCGCCTGCTTGATCCACAGATTGGGTTCCTTCTCCAGGGTCCACTTCATGATGTTCTGGTAGAGGCGGCGGTCAGCCTGGGCCCGGAGGGAGTGCACGGCAGGGCCCTTGCCCCGGTTCAGGATGCGGTACTGGATGCAGGCCTGGTCGGCCGCCTTGGCCATCTCGCCGCCGAGAGCATCCAGCTCCCGGACCAGATGGCCCTTACCAGTGCCGCCGATGGCGGGGTTGCAGGGCATGTTGCCCACGGCGTCCATGTTGATGGTAAAGCACAAGGTCCGCAGGCCCAGGCGGGCGCAGGCCAGGGCGGCCTCGATGCCGGCGTGACCGGCACCCACCACAGCCACGTCATAGGTCCCGGCCTCGTAGGTTCGGATGGGTATGGTTTTGATTTCGTCCATGGTCTCTGTCTCCATGTGATGAATTTGGAACTTAAAGGATCAGCATCTCCACGATGAACACCACTGCGCAGGCAGAGATGGCCACCAGGAAGAGGTTGCCGCTGAACCATGCCACCAGAATGCCCACCACCAGGGCGGCGATGCCCGACCAGATGCTGTCGGTGGCGTAGATGATGGCCGGGAAGGTCATGACCGCCAGGGTCACATAGGGCACATAGTACAGGAAGGAGCGGATGAAGGGGTTCTTGATCTCCTTCCGAATGAGGGTCAGGGGCAGGACCCGGACCAGGTAGGTGGTCAGGGCCACCACAGCGATGGCCAGATAGATATAGGTGTTATGCTCCATGTTCGGCCTCCTCCTTTTCTTCCTCCTTCACCGGGAACAGGATGGCAGCAGCGCTGGCAATGACCACGGTGAGGAGGATGGTCCGGGTGCCGGAGGCGATGGCCGCAAAGACCGGGATGACCTCCATGGCAAAGCTGGCCGCCATGGACACGATGACCACCCCCAGGATGATCTTGCTCTTCTTGGAGGCGGGGATGATGACCGCCAGGAACATGCCGTACAGACCCACACTTAGGGCGCTGACGGCGCTTCCGGGGAGGATGTTGCCCACGGAAGTGCCCAGGAAGGTACCCAGGGCCCAGCCGGGCATGGCAATGGCCATCATGCCGAAGTAGTAGTAGGGGTTGAGCTTGTCCTCCTCGGCAATGGCCATGCCGAAAATCTCGTCGTTGACGTTGAAGCCGATGGTCATCCGCTGCCACAGCTTGGCGGTGGAGGGGAGCTTCTGACTCAGGGCGCAGGACATGAGGATGTAGCGGGCGTTGGTGACAGCCTCCATGATGGCCAGCTCCAGAAATCCGCTGTTGGCGGCCATCATAGTAAAGGCGGCGTACTGACCGGCCGAGGCATTCACCAGCAGACTGGTAAGGGTAGCCTGGAAAGCGGTCAGCCCCGCATTTTTTGCGGTGATGCCCATGGTGAAGGACACCGCCAGATACCCCAGGGAGATGGGGATGCCCGTGCGGAGACCTCGGGCGAATTGCTTGCGGTTCATTGGTCAGGACTTCTTTCTTTTTACGATTCTTTCTGTTATTCCAGCACGATTAAGGGCACATCCGGGCGATTCAGCAGCCGGAAGGCGGGAGGTTGATCCCCCAGCCCCCGGGAGACCGCCATCTGACCGTAGTCCAGGTCATACAGACCGGCGGTGTAGTCCGGCATCCACTCCCGATGGGGGCCAATGAGGCCGTCGGTGCCGGGGAGGCGGATGAGGCCCCCGTGGGCGTGGCCTGCCAGGGTGAGATTCACCCGGGCGGCGGCGTAGTCTTCGTATTTGTTGTTCCGGTGGCTCAGTAGGATCTGGTAGATTCCTCCCTGCTCGGCTCGCACCTGGTCGGCCAGCTGACCCACAGTCTTCTGGTTGGCAAGGCCGTTGGCATCTTCGGCCCCCAGCAGGGCCAGACGGTCCCCGTTCCGCTCCAGGACCAGGTACTCGTTGGAGAGGACGGTGACCCCGCACTCTTCCAGCAGGGGTTCCAGTTCTGGAACCACCCCGGCGGCCCACTCGTGGTTGCCGGTGACGTAATAGGTAGGGGCGATGGCGGCCAGACCCTGGGCCACAGCAGGGACCATGGCCATCTGGCTCTCCTCGTGAATGATATCCCCCACCATGGCGATGAGGTCGGGTTCCAGACCGGCCACAAAGTCCAGGAGGCGTTCATTTCCCTCTCCGAACTCCTTGCCGTGGAGGTCGGAGATGACGGCAATGCGATAGCCGGAAAAGCCGTCGGGGGCGGACTCCACGGAGATGGACTCGGTGGACAGGCCCTCCTGCTGCCAGAGGAACCACCCAGCCGCCAGGGCCAGACAAATCAGAAAAGTGCAGAACCGGCGGAACCGTCTCCGTCGGCGGCGCTTCTTCCGGCGTTTCTCCACGGCAGGGTCGTGGTACCGGGCCTTCCAGTCTTCTTCCTTAATCATGGCTGATATAGAAGGGCTTCATGAGGCTCTTCTGCTCGGTGGAGTCCTTCTGTCGGCTGGCAGGAGCCTCGATCCGGGCAGGGATGCCACCCTTTCGGTCGGGTCGTTTCTTTCCCTTCTTCCCGGCAGGAGCAGGGACTCCCTTCTTGGGAGGCTCCCGGCGTTCGGGTTCCTTGGGCAGGGCAGGCTTCACGGAAACCGTCACCTTCGCCTTGGGTTCCTCCTTCTTTCCCTTCTTGCTCTTTGCCTTCTTCTCCTTCTTTTCCAGGGCAGGGGCAGGCTTGGTGGGGGTGTGGTAGCGATAGACCGGCTTGGAGGCCAGAAGGCGGGCGGTGGCATCCATGATAACTTCACCCTCCAGGGGATTCCGCTGGGGGGTGTAGGGCACAGCCAGATCGGGGTCCGGCTGTCTGTCCAGGAAGTCCTGGAGACTGCCCAGGTTCTGCTTGCCGTGGGGGAAGGTCCGTCGGACCTTTTCCTTCTTGACGACAGGAGCGGGCGGAGTCTCCACCACCACAGAGGCGGCCTCTGCCTTGGCCTTCTTCTTTTTCTTGCTCTTTTTCTCGGGGGCAGAGGCTGCTGCCAGAGCGGCGGCTTCCTCAGCCGCCTTCCGGGCTGCTTCCTTTTCTGCCGCCGCCTTCTTTCGGGCGGCATTCTTCTCCCGGGCGGCCTGACGGGCCTCGGCGTCCTCGGCGTTGATGGGACGGCCCTTGGCATCCTTCTTAGGGGCCTCGAAGACCTCCATGGGGAAGTCGTGCTCCCGGCGGGGAACGGGCTTCTTCAGCAGCTTTTCGATGTCCTTCAGCATGGGCTGTTCTCCATAGTCGCAGAAGGAGATGGCAGTGCCCCCGTGTCCGGCACGGCCGGTGCGGCCGATCCGGTGGATGTAGGTCTCGGGGACCTCGGACAGGTTATAGTTGAACACGTGGGAGAGTTCCTCAATGTCCAGACCACGGGCGGCGATGTCAGTGGCCACCAGGACCTGAAGCTCCCCGGCCTTGAACTTCCGCAGACTCTCCTGGCGGGCGGTCTGGGACTTGTTGCCGTGGATGGCGGCGGCGGTGACACCGCCCTTGACCAGATCACGGGCCACCTTGTCGGCGCCGTGCTTGGTGCGGGTAAAGACCAGGGCATTCTTTACGTTCTCCTCCTCCAGCAGCTGGATGAGAAGGGCAGTCTTGTTGCCCCGGTCCACCAGGCAGACCTCCTGGCGGATGACCTCCACAGGAGAGGACACCGGCGCGGCTTCTACCTTCACCGGGTCATGGAGGAGGGAGTCCACCAGGTCCATAATTTCCGGGGGCATAGTGGCCGAGAAGAACATGGTCTGCTTCTTCTCGGGCAGGAGCTTGATGACCTTGCGGACATCGTGGATAAAGCCCATGTCCAGCATCCGGTCGGCTTCGTCCAGGACAAAGATCTCGATCTCGGACAGGTCCAGCAGCCCCTGACCGGCCAGGTCCAGCAGACGGCCGGGGGTAGCGGTGAGGATATCCACGCCCCGCTTGATCTGCTCCACCTGGGGGGTCTGGCCCACGCCGCCAAAGATGACGGCCTCGGTGAGGGTGAGGTTCTTGCCATAGGCTTTTAAGTTTT
>JAFYPT010000035.1 GCA_017547425.1 Ruminiclostridium sp. | reverse complement strand
TGGAGGTGGAGGTGGATGCCGGGCGCATCCTGTACAAGGAGACCATCACCGATACCGTGGAGGGCGTGGGTCACTTTGAGCCCCTCCGCCACTACGCCGAGGTTCATCTCATCCTGGAGCCTCTGGAACAGGGCCAGGGACTGGTGTTCGATGCCCACTGCTCGGAGGACCTGCTGGACCGGAACTGGCAGCGGCTCATCCTCACCCACCTGGAAGAGAAATCCCACCTGGGCGTGCTCACCGGCTCTCCCATCACCGACATGAAAATCACCCTGGCGGCCGGTCGTGCCCACTTGAAGCACACCGAAGGCGGCGACTTCCGTCAGGCCACCTACCGGGCCGTCCGACAGGGCCTCATGCAGGCTCAGAGCGTCCTGTTGGAGCCCTGGTATGAGTTCAAGCTGGAACTCCCCGCCGAGCAGTTGGGCCGGGCCATCAGTGACCTGCAGGCCATGTCGGGCACCTTCTCCTCCCCGGAAAGTGACGGTGAGCGGGCCATCCTCACGGGCACAGCTCCCGTCTCTGCCATGAAGGACTACCCCCTGGAAGTGGCGGCCTATACCCACGGACGGGGCCGGTTCTCCTGCTCCCTCCACGGTTATGCCCCCTGCCACAACCAGAAGCAGGTGGTGGAGGCCATGGGGTACCAGCCGGAGGCCGACCTGGACCACACCCCGGATTCCGTCTTCTGCGCCCACGGAGCGGGCTTTACCGTCAAGTGGGACAAGGTCCCGGAGTACATGCACCTGGAAAGCTGTCTCCGCCCCGACTGCAAGCCCGAGGACGAACCAGTGGTCCCTCGCGTCTTCACCAAAAATCTGGACATCGACGAGAAGGAACTGGAAGCCATCTTTGAGCGGACCTTTGGCCCCATCAAGGACCGGACCCGTCAATTCCTGAACCAGAAGAATACGTCCGTCCCCAAGCGGACCATTGCGCCCCCCAAGCAGCAGTACCTCATCGTGGACGGCTACAACATCATCTTCGCTTGGGAGGAGCTGAAGGACATCGCCCGGGACAACCTGGACGCTGCCCGCCAGCGGCTCCTGGACATCCTGAGCAACTATTGCGGCTACAAGAAGTGCCGCCTGGTGGTGGTCTTTGACGGCTACAAGGTCAAGGGCGGCCAGGGCAGCCGGTCGGACTATCACAACCTCCATGTGGTTTACACCAAGCAGGACGAGACCGGCGACATGTTCATCGAGAAGCTGGTCACCGACATCGGTAAGAACTACTCCGTCCGGGTGGCCTCCTCCGACGGCCTGATCCAGCTGACCGCTCTCCGTGCCGGTGTTCTCCGTATCTCTGCCCAGGAACTGTGGCGGGAAGTGGAGTTCGTGGGTAAGCAGATTGACCAGATGGTCCATGCTCTGAATCAGAAGGGCAACCTGGTGAACGGCCCGAAGGAGTAAAACAATATTCCGGCTCCAAAATAGCGCCCCCTCCGTCCTTTTGGGCAGAGGGGGCCTTGTGCTGACAGTCACAGCACAGTCACAGCTAGGTGTAAAAAATCAATCTGAGGTTGTTGACGTTTGGTATAAAAAATACAATACTTCGCGTGAGTTGTCTATTGAAAAGGGAGAGGAATGGGGCGGATTTAGGGAAAAATCCTGCCTTTTTCCTTGGTTCCGGGCGGAAAGGGAGAGAGCCTGAGAAAAAAAGGGGGTTGCATTTTCAGAAAGCCTGTTGTATAGTTTGGGCAAGAAAACAACTGAATACTTTGTCTTCAGGGCGGGGTGAAATTCCCCACTGGCGGTAAAGTCCGCGACCGGCTGCCTTCGGGTATCCGCTGACTCGGTGAAACTCCGGGACCAACAGTTACAGTCTGGATGGAAGAAGATGAGTACGGCAGGAGTCGTGCGCTGTTTTGGTACACATTTTTCGTACCATAGTTTTGTTGCACTCTTTTGTTGTTTGTTCACCTTGGAGAGAAGTCAGAGGATCCAGGGTGTTTTCAAAACAACAAAGGAGTGTATTTTTATGTCCAAACCCCGCAGCAACAACGTCCGACGGATGACCATGGCCGCCATGATGGGTACTATGGCTTTCGTTCTGATGAGCATCAGCTTCAGCGTTCCCATCCTGTCCCCCTTTGCTGAGATTGACCTGGCCAACCTGCCGGAACTCATCGGCGGCTTCATCCTGGGCCCCATCGGCGCCATCCAGATCATCGTGGTGAAGATCGTCCTGAAGTGCCTGCTCATTGGCTCCGAGTCCATGTACACCGGCGAACTCCAGAATCTTCTCTTAAGCATGGCCTTCGTCCTGCCTGCCGTCATCTACTACCGGAAGGACCACACCAAGCGGGGTGCGATCATCGGCCTGGTCATTGGCGCCCTTTGCAAGGTTGTGGTGGGTGTCTTCACCAACCTGTACCTGATCTTCCCCTTCTACATCAAGCTTTACGGCATGGACTGGCAGGCCATCGTGGATATGTGCTCCGCCGTGAACCCCTGGATCAGCAGCGTTCCCACCATGGTGGCATTTTCTGTGGTCCCCTTTAACATTGTGTCCTGTGCCCTGAACGCCTTTGTGACCGTTCTGGTATACAAGCGGCTCAGCGGACCCATCAAACGCTTTATCCAGTGAAAGGAGAAACCCATTATGCAATTCACCGTCAACAAGGATATCACCTTCGACCAGGCTGTGGAGCTCATGTTTAAAAAGCTGGGCGACTGGAAGATCATGGCTCTGGCCAGCTCGGTCAATGACTATGTCATGGTCCGCAACGTCAGCTGCCTGTTCTATGACGGCAAGGTTTGGTTCAAGACCGATAAAAACTTCCGCAAGACACAGCAGCTTTACCAGAACCCTCAGGTGGCCCTCTGCTGGAGCGGCGTGCAGATCGAAGGCATCGCCGAGAACAAGGGCCTGGTGGTAGACGAGCCTGACCGCCGCTTCGAGGGCCTGTACAAGAAGTTCCTGTGGGGCAGCTATAACCGCTACTCTCACGAGGACACCGAGATCATCATCGAGGTAACCCCCAAGTTTGTGGAGCTCTGGGACACCGATGAGAACAATTATGCCTTCCAGATCTTCCTGAACTTTGAGGATCGGTCTGTGGAGGTCAAGCAGTACGACGACCTCAACCGCAAGTAAAGACCGATCATCCCCCTGTAAATGAAAGGACCGGAGCCTGTTCCGTAGCAAGTGTAATCAAACATTTGATTGTAGAAAAGCGGATCTAGAAACCGAAGTTTGGAAATCGCAGATTGATATGGAGGAATGGGATCGCAAGAAGAAGGGTATGCCACAAATGTTAAAGTAACAAGTAGAGGAGCATGAACGATCCCATGCAACCAATCATCCGTTCACAAGTGAGTCCCAGTTTGTCGATGTGAATCCCCATGAACATCCACTCGTTGCTGTGAAGAGAGAGCTTGCTCGAGCCAAGTCAGAAATGGAGGTTGTTTATAACCTAATGAGCTCGGTCAACATCAGAGGAAATGGTAACAAGCCGTTTTTAAGGGAAGTTCGGTACGTTCGCCACAAGGAAACCGAGCAAGATGAACAAG
>JAFYPT010000034.1 GCA_017547425.1 Ruminiclostridium sp. | reverse complement strand
GGCGCTTGTGGCCGCTGCGGCTGTGATAACGGTCAATGATGGCCTTGTCGTGCTCGTTGGCCTCACCGGTGGTGATGTACTTGTCGATGGCGGCATAGGTGACGCCCATGTCGTCCTCGTCGGTCTGACCCTCGAACAGGCCGGCAGAGGGGGCCTTCTCGATGACAGCGGCGGGGCACTCCAGGTAGCGCAGGTACTCGAAGACCTCGGTAGCAGTCAGGTCAGCGATGGGGTTCAGGTCGAAGGCACCGTCGCCCCACTTGGTGAAGTAGCCCATGTGGTATTCGCTGGCGTTGCCGGTGCCGGCCACCAGACGGTTCTCGGACGCGCCGATGGCATACAGGCTCAGCATACGCAGGCGGGGAGCCAGGTTGGTGATGGCCTGCTGGTTCAGCTCGGTGATGGCGCCCAGGGCCTCCATGGCCAGCTCCTTCTGGGGAGTGATGTCCAGCACACGGGTCTTGATGTTGAACTTATCGGAGACAGCCATGCCGTCGTCTTTGTCGATGGTGAAGTTGCGCTTGGAGCTGCAGGGGATGATGACGGACTCGGTGTTCTCGCAAGCCATCTTGCACAGGATCATAACCAGAGCGGAGTCCTTGCCGCCGCTGTTGCCGATGATGATGCCGTCGGCATGGGCCTCGGCCAGAGCATCCTGGATGAACTTGATTCGCTTCTCGGTCTCTAACTTGTAATCACGCATGGTAACAGATTCCTTTCCCACAAAGATTATTCGACGGTGACGGACTTGGCCAGGTTCTTGGGCTTGTCGATGTCGCAGCCGTTGGCCTTGGCCACGTAGTAAGCAAAGAGCTGCAGGGGGATGATCTCAGGCAGGGAGTTGAACAGGGGGTTGGTCCGGGGGACGAAGATGACGTCGTCGGCCTCGGCAAAGATCTGGCGGTTGCCCTCCAGAGCCACACCCAGGACCTCTGCGCCGCGGGCCTTGACCTCCTTGATGTTGCTCATCATCTTGTCAAACAGAGCCTCGTGGCAGGCCAGGGCGATGACGGGACGGCCCTTCTCGATAAGGGCGATGGTGCCGTGCTTCAGCTCGCCGGCGGCGTAGGCCTCGGAGTGGAGGTAGGAGATCTCCTTGAGCTTCAGAGATCCCTCCATGCAGGCGGCGTAGTCCAGGTTGCGGCCGATGAAGAAGAGGTTGTTGTGGTTGTGGTACTTCTCTGCCAGAGCGGGCAGGTTGGGGTTCAGGTCGATGGCGCGCTGGACCAAGCTGGGGAACTGGAGGATCTCATCCACCAGGCCCTTGTACTGCTCGTCGGTGAGACGGCCCAGGCGGCGGGCCATGTAGACGGCCAGCATGTGCATGACGGAGACCTGGGTGGTGTAGCCCTTGGTGGTGGCCACGGCGATCTCAGGACCTGCCCAGGTGTAGACCACGTCATCGGCCAGCTTGGCGATGGTGGAACCCACCACGTTGACGATGGCCAGGACACGAGCGCCACGAGCCTTGCACTCCTTCATGGCGGCGATGGTATCGGCAGTCTCACCGGACTGGGAGACCACAACCAGCAGGGTGTGCTCATCCACCAGGGGGTTGCGGTAGCGCAGCTCGGAAGCCAGGTCGGTCTCCACGGGGATGCGGCAGAGTTCCTCGATGACATACTTGCCCACGCTGCCGGCATAGAAGGCGGAGCCGCAGGCGGTGATCATGACCTTGTTGATCTTCTTCAGGTCCTCGTCGGACAGGGAGAAGTCGTCCAGGACGATCTCGCCGTCATGGATGCGGGACTCGATGGTGGACTTCAGTGCATTGGGCTGCTCCATGATCTCCTTGAGCATGAAGTGGTCGTAGCCGCCCTTTTCTGCTGCGGCGATGTCCCAGGCGATGCGGGTCACGTTGGTCTCGATCTGGTTGCCGATGGCGTCATACAGGGTGATGGAGTCGGGGGTGATGTCTGCGATCTCCCCGTCCTCTAAGTAGACCACGTTCTTGGTGTGAGCCACCAGAGCGGTGACGTCGGAAGCGAAGTAGTTTTCGCCCACGCCCACGCCCAGGATCAGGGGGGCAGCATGGCGGGTGGCGATCAGGCGGCCCTTGGCCTCTTCACAGAGGATGCCAAGAGCGTAGGCGCCCTCCAGACGGGCCACGGTCTTCTTGACGGCCTTCATGAGGTCGCCCTCGTAGTACATGTCCAGCAGGTGGACGATGACCTCAGTGTCGGTCTCGCTCTTGAACTGGAAGCCCTTTTCCTTCAGTTCTTCCCGCAGGACGGCATAGTTCTCGATGATGCCGTTGTGGACGATGGCGAACTTGTTGTTGTTGCTCATATGGGGGTGAGCGTTTGCATCGGTGGGCTCACCATGGGTGGCCCAGCGGGTGTGACCGATGCCGGATGCACCAGGCATGGTGGCCCCGCCCTGGATCTTACCGTCCAGGTTCTTGATCATGCCGATGGCTTTTTCCATATGGATGCCGTTCTCTCCCAGAACAGCGATGCCGGCAGAGTCATAGCCTCTGTACTCCAGCTTCTTCAGGCCATCCAGCAGGATGGGCGCGGCGTTCTGGGTGCCGGTAAAGCCGACGATACCACACATCAGCGTTTCCTCCTTTTTCTGTGCGCTCTCTTGCACATTTATTTCAATATTGGCAACAGGATGGGCTGTGGTCCCGTCCTGTCTCATTCGCATTTAGTCATACGCTTTTATATTATCCCATAAAATCAAGAATCTTTCAATGGGTAATCTGCCATTGTTCCCTCTAATTTTAGAAAAAGATCCCCCTCTTTCCCGACAATCTGACGGGAAGAAGAAAAATTTGACAGGCGCACCCTTGACATAAACCCTCTTCCCTCATATAATTTAATGGAGCGGACAGGTGCTTCGGGATTGGAAGCTTACTTGTCCCTTTTTTGCGTGAAAGGAGTATTGACCTTATGAGCAAATACACCAAAGAAGATATTATCCGCATGGTGGAAGAAGACGGCGTCGACTTCATCCGTATGCAGTTTACCGATATGTTCGGCACCTCCAAGAACGTGGCCATCACCGCCTCTCAGCTTGAGCGTGCCCTGGACAACCAGATCTCCATCGACGGCTCCTCCATCGAGGGCTTCACCCGTATCCACGAGTCTGACCAGTACCTCCACCCCGACCTGGACTCCTACGCCATTCTGTCCTGGTACGAGAGCAAGGGCAAGGTGGCCCGTCTGCTGTGCGACGTGTGCAACCCCGACGGCTCCCCCTTCATCGGCGACCCCCGTGGTGCCCTGAAGCGCATCCTGAAGAAGGCCGCCGACATGGGCTACACCTTCAACGTGGGCCCCGAGTGCGAGTTCTTCCTGTTCCAGCTGGATAAGGACGGCAAGGCCACCACCAACACCGACGACGAGGCCGGTTACTTCGACCTGGGCCCCATCGACCACGGCGACTACACCCGCCGCGAGATCTGCCTGGCCCTGGAAGCCCTGGGCTTTGAGATCGAGGCCTCCCACCACGAGTGCGCCCGTGGCCAGCACGAGATCGACTTCAAGTACGCCGACGCCCTGACTGCTGCCGACAACATCATCACCTTCAAGCAGACCGTTAAGAAGATTGCCCACGCCAACAATCTGCACGCCACCTTCATGCCCAAGCCCATCTACGGCGAGGCCGGCAACGGTATGCACATCAACATGTCCCTGTTCAAGGACGGTGAGAACGTCTTCTACGACGAGAACGGCGAGCGCCGCCTGTCCAAGGAGGCCTACCACTTCATCGCTGGTCTGCTGACCCACGTGAAGGCCATCACCGCCATCACCAACCCCCTGGTGAACTCCTACAAGCGTCTGGTTCCCGGTTACGAGGCTCCCTGCTATCTGGCCTGGTCCGCCTCCAACCGTTCCGCCCTCATCCGCATTCCCTCCGCTCGCGGCAAGGCCACCCGTGTGGAGCTGCGCAGCCCCGACCCCTCCTGCAACCCCTACCTGGCCCTGGCCGTCTGCCTGGCCGCCGGTCTGGACGGCATCGAGCGTGGTCTGGAGCCCCCTGAGGAGATCACCGAGAACATCTTCGACATGGACGCCGCCACCCGCGCCGCCAACGGCATCGAAGACCTGCCCTCTTCCCTGGAGCACGCCCTGTTCGCTCTGGAGGCCGACCCCCTCATCCAGTCTGTTCTGGGTCCCCACATCTACTCCCAGTTCCTGACCGGTAAGAAGAAGGAGTGGGAGGAATACTGCACCCGTGTCTCCAGCTGGGAGATCGCAAAGTATCTGGTGACCTACTAAAAATCTATATTGCCAAGGCCCCTCATCCGCCCTCTTCGAGGGCACCTTCCCCCCAGGGGGAAGGCTATGGCCAAAGGCTTCTCCCCGGGGAGAAGCTGTCTGCGAAGCAGACTGATGAGGGGTACTTGCACCGAGTCATCTTTCCGGGAGAAGCCGCATCCTTCGGCTTCTCCCGT
>JAFYPT010000033.1 GCA_017547425.1 Ruminiclostridium sp. | reverse complement strand
GGACCAGATCGACCGTCTCCTGAAGCAGTCCTTCCGCCCTGAGTTCCTGAACCGCCTGGACGAGGTGGTGTGCTACAAGCCCCTCACCAAGGAGAACATCACCGCCATCGTGGACCTGCTGCTGGCCGGTTTGAACCGCCGCCTGGAAGACAAGCAGCTGAAGGTGGAACTTACCGAAGCCGCCAAGACCTTTGTCATCGACAACGGTTACGATCCCCTCTACGGTGCACGGCCTCTCCGCCGGTACCTGCAGCATTCCGTGGAGACCCTGGCCGCCCGGAAGATGATCGCCGACGAGGTCCAGCCCGGCACCACCCTGGTGGTGGATTGCGACGGAGACAAGCTGGTGATCCGATAACGGCTTGCGGGATTTTTACCCTGCCACATTGTCGTAGGGGCGCTTCACGAAGCGCCCTCCACCCATAGGATTCAAACCACGTTTCGGGCGATTCGTGAATCGCCCCTACAATGGGTGGGTATGTACAAATCCAAAAGTCCGTCCGATGATTCGGACGGACTTTTTCTGCAAAAATTTGAAATAAAACCGAGTCTTGGCAGGATGATAGTAGTGAAAGGACCTTTCAGAAAGGGGGCGAACCCATGAAACAAAACCATCGGGACTGGGTCCGGTCCCTCTATGACCAATATGCACCTGACCTGTACCGTCTGGCCCGCCACCGGCTCCGGGACCCGGACCTGGCCCACGACCTGGTCCAGGAGGTCTTTCTGACCCTGGTGGCCAAGGCCCCGGAGGTCCGGGATCACCCCAAACCCATCGCCTGGCTGCTGAAGACCATGGAGTACAAGCTCCTTCAGGAGTTCGACCGCCAGGAGCGGAAGCGAAACCGGGAGGAGCCGGACACCGAGCTGGAGCGGCTGGCGGACTCCTATGACCCCGGTGCCCATTCCATTGAGGAAATTCTGCCCGCCCAGCTCACAGAGAAGGAGCGGACCGTCCTGAAGCTCATTTACGAGGAGGGACTTTCCTACCGGGAGGCTGCCCTGCGGCTGGGGGTGCCCCCGGCCACCTGCGGCACCTGGGTCCACCGGGCGAAACAGAAGTGCAAAGAATATTTAAAGGAGGGAACCCTATGAAGCGAGTAGACCCGTGGAATAAGCTGGACGACCCCAACACCTCCTGGGAGGAATTGGTTCCCCTTCTGGATGAACTGGATGAGATGGAGGGGGCCGTCCCCTTTGACACCCAGGCCGGGTGGGATGACCTGATGACCAGGATACCCAAGAAGAGAAGATTCTTTGGGAAACTTCCCCTGGCGGCGGCTATTGCCCTGGTTTGCCTGGTGACTACTGTGACCGCCGGGAGTTTTGGCCTCCATGAGAAGCTGGCCTACTTCCTTGGGGCCGGGGAGGAGCAGACTGCCCTTCTGACCCAGGGTATCTCCCAGCCCAAGGCCGTGATGCTCCCCGGAGCTATGGACGGGGTGAAGATCGAGATCATCCAGGTGGTGGCCGACCATGCGGGGATCTATGCCCTGTATGAAGCCACTATCCCGAAACGGGTGGACCTGCCGGAGGAGCTGACCTGGGAAGAATGTTTCCTGCGGCCCAGCACCCAGGGGAACACCGGATGGGGCTTTGGAAGCGACATCCTGGAGATCGAAGGGAACCGCATCACCGGGGTGGCCTACAGCCATGCCTTGGATGCCCCCATCGTACCCGGCAAGGTGACGGCTGACTTTGAAAACCTGGGCTACTGGGAGGACAACGCCTTTGTCACCGTGCTGGAGGGGGAGTGGCATCTGTTCTGGAATCAGACGGAGATGGTGGAGAGCACCGTCCTCACCCCGGACCAGGAGGTCTTGGTGGGGGACAAGAAAACCACGGTGACCTACATCGGCCTCTCACCCATCTCTGTCACGGTGGAGATCACAGGAACTGAGATGAAAGACCTGCCGGTTTCTCTAACCTTCTGGGATGGGACCATTCTGCCTCTTTCTATGAGAGATGCTCATTGCTATTCCTGGCACACCGATTATCTGGCGGATATGAGCCGCCTGTTCTACCTGCTCCCGGAGCCCATTGACGTAACGGCTGTGACTTCGGTGGTGGTGGGAAGTCCCATCCCCCTGCCGTGAAAAATAAGAACGCCGTCCGAGGTTCGGACGGCGTTTCATACGTTAAGAGGTTGCATCAAACTGGGCCTGACAGTTCCGGCAGGTGATTTTCACCGTGCCCAGGCCACGGGGGATGCGCATGGGTTGGCCACAGGTGGGGCACTTGAAATAGTAGTGCTCCTTGTCGGGCTGCATGGTCCGCTTCTTCTTGCCAAACCACTGGAAGAGGTCCCGGATCAGGGCCTGGAACCGGGCATTTTCCACCTGGCGGTTGGTCTTGTTTCTGGACAGAAGCCGGAAGATCAGGTAGACCAGGGCTACCAGGCCGGGCAGGAGCAGAGGGAGATAGAACCGGCCCAGGTTCACAAAAATCACCACGATGGCCAACCAGAACAGGCTGTACAGGTCGAAACCGGGGTGCTTTTGAAAGAAGTTTTTCTTTTCCTGGTCTGCCATGGTCATCCCTCCTTTTCTTAATATACCATATTATACGCCCTTGGAAAGGACAGTCAAGGCGGGATTCGTAAAAAAAGTATGAATTACATTAGAAAACAGACCGGATGCTCACTTCGCCTGAGGAGAGAACGGTCTCACGACCATCGGCCTCCCGAACCCGCAGGGAGAAGTCAGGTTCCAGGTCCAGGGCGGTGGCGGGGCGGCTGGTCCCACCCTGTAAAATGGTGATGGGCTGGCCCAGAACCATGGAACGGTCCCGGTAGACTTCAAAGAAGGGGCGGTCCTGAATGTTGGGGTACCACCGGAAGAAGTGGTCCAGGATGCGCCCGGCCAGCTTCCGGCGGGTTTCGGCGGGGTCAGGGCCACGGGCAAAGACGGCACCGGCTTCGGGCAGGTCTGCCGGGAAGCCCTCTTCCGGAGGGAAGAGGTTCACCCCGATGCCCAGGATGGCGTATTGCAGGCCCATGGTCTCCGGGTCAATGGCTCCTTCTGTCAGGATGCCGCAGACCTTTTTGCCCTTCAGGAAGAGGTCGTTTACCCACTTGATCTGGGGTTGCAGACCAAATTCCTCCAGGGCCAGGGCCACAGCGGCGGCGGCGCAGGTGGTGAGATACAGGGCCTCCTGGGGGCCCAGCTTAGGCCGCAGGAGGATACTCAGGTACAGACCGGTATCCGCCGGGGAGAAGAAGGACCGGTCCCGGCGGCCTCGTCCCGCCGTCTGACGAGCGGCCAGGAGGACGGAACCTTCGGGGGCACCGTCCTCTGCCTGCTGGCGGAGAAGGGTGTTCGTGGAGGTCACTTCCTCCCGGAATTCTGCGGTGAGACCGGGATAGGAGCAGTAGGGGGAGAGATCAAACATGGGGGTCACCTCGAAATGGCTGGGTTGACCCGGCGTGTTACCGCCAGGGCCAG